>NZ_VILC01000160.1:0-3813 GCF_009712065.1 Aphanizomenon sp. UHCC 0183
ATATAGCTAAAACTGTTCCCTGCCTTCACGGACAACTTTTATGGCTTACGCCACGCTACGCTATCAGCAAACCCTATTTATTTCTCCACAACAGCTAATTTTAAAGGATACAAAGGCTCAGATCCATTTAACTGCCAAATTCTCAATACCAATACAGCAGCAACAGTTAGCCATACACAAGAAAAAGATAAAATCATTCCCGCTAAAGGAACAGTTTGCCAATAAATCGCTGTCACCACTATAGCCGATAACCAAGGACCTAAAATCACCACAGGAACAGCAGCACCTAATCTCCGTTCTACGGTAAAAATCGTATTCCAAGTATCTCCTAAAGCTAGATGTATAACAAACAGAATTAACGGCAATATCAAAAATTGGTGATTCATCTCCTGCCAAATTAACACCGAAGAAATTACCCGCAAAACCGCAATTATCATCCAAACTATGGGAAATGCTAAAGGTGGAGGAGACCATTTTGGTCTAATTACTTGATCATACGTTGTCCGAGAACGAGTATTATCTAAAAGGGAGAATATCCGGGAACGGATACTTAATAAAGCAAAAAATAATGCGGTCACTAAAGTGCTAAACCAACTAGGAAAAAAAGGATTATTATCAATCAATATTACCAATTTTTCCATTCCCAGCAATACAAGAATCATCACTCCTATTTGTAGGATAGTTCCTAATTTATAAACTAGAACTGCCTTGATATCTAGTTCTTGTGTATCCGCTGCTGATGTATTTAGAGACTGTTCTTGAGTCCCAGTTTTTACACCCATTACTATATTGACAAACTGTTCAAGGATACCACCATTATTGGATTGATTCATAATTAAAAGATAGCGAGTAGTTTGTAGTTGGTCATAATAAGTTATTATATGATATGTATGGAAATTTAGCAGCTAATAGCGGTGTACTTTTATCAGGACATCAAGCCTCCATTATGGGGAATGATGTAGCTTTTGGTAAAAGATGCGCGATTGGGTTATCATTAACTCAAATACTTGATATCATTGTTAATCTAAAATTCTCTTACTCTACCAAATACTAATATGTCATTTGTTCCTTTACATATTCATAGTGATTACAGCTTGCTTGATGGTGCTAGTCAACTACCAGAATTAGTAGATCGAGCGATCGCATTAGGAATGAAAGCGATCGCCCTCACAGATCATGGTGTCATGTATGGCGCAGTTGAGCTGATAAAAATCTGCCGCAACAAGAACGTTAAACCAATAATTGGCAACGAAATGTACATTTTAAACGGTGAAATTGACAAACAAGAACGCCGTCCCAAATATCATCAAGTCGTATTAGCTAAAAATACCAAAGGTTATAAAAACTTAGTTAAATTAACCACAATTTCTCACCTTCAAGGTGTCCAAGGTAAAGGCATTTTTTCCCGTCCTTGTATTAATAAAGATTTACTCAAACAATATCGGGAAGGTTTAATAGTTACTAGTGCTTGTTTAGGTGGAGAAATTCCCCAAGCAATTATGAGTAATCGTCCAGATGCAGCCAGAAAAGTTGCTAAATGGTATAAAGATGTATTTGGCGAAGATTTTTATTTAGAAATTCAAGATCATGGTTCTCAAGAAGACCGAATTGTGAATGTAGAAATAGTCAAAATTGCCAGAGAATTAGGAATTAAATTCATCGCCACCAACGACTCCCATTTTATCTCCTGTTTTGATGTAGAATCCCACGATGCCTTGTTATGTATTCAAACCGGGAAACTCATTAGCGAAGATAAAAGAATGCGGTATAGCGGCACAGAATACCTCAAATCATCTGAGGAAATGCACCAACTATTCCGTGACCATTTACCCGATGATATCATTGCTGAAGCGATCGCCACAACGGAAGAAATTGCCGATAAAGTCGAACCTTATCACATCATGGGTGATCCTCAAATTCCCACACCCACAATCCCTTCAGGACATACAGCAGATACTTATGCAGAAGAAGTTGCATGGCTGGGACTTTTAGAAAGATTAAATCGCAAATCTCGCCACGAAGTAGATCAAGTCTATAAAGAAAGATTGGAATATGAATTAAAAATGATTCAACAAATGGGATTTTCTACCTACTTTTTAGTAGTGTGGGACTACATCAAATTTGCGCGAGATAATAATATTCCCGTTGGTCCAGGACGAGGTTCTGCGGCAGGTTCATTAGTAGCTTATGCCATGAAAATTACGAATATTGACCCCGTTCATCATGGCTTATTATTTGAAAGATTCCTCAATCCTGAACGGAAATCAATGCCAGATATTGATACAGATTTCTGCATTGATAAACGAGATCAAGTAATTGATTATGTAACTGAAAAATATGGTGTTGATAGAGTTGCTCAAATTATTACTTTTAACCGTCTCACATCCAAAGCAGTCTTAAAAGATGTTGCTAGAGTATTAGATATTCCCTATGGTGATTCTGACAAAATGGCAAAAATGATTCCTGTAGTCCGGGGTAAACCTACTAAACTAAAAGTGATGATTTCAGATGAAACACCCGAACCAGAATTTAAAGCCAAATATGATAATGATCCCACTGTCCGGCGCTGGATTGATATGGCTATGCGAATTGAAGGAACTAACAAAACCTTCGGTGTTCATGCTGCTGGTGTAGTTATCTCCGCAGAACCATTAGACGAACTTGTTCCTCTACAGCGCAATAATGATGGTTCTGTGATTACCCAATATTTCATGGAAGATTTAGAATCATTGGGATTATTAAAAATGGACTTTTTGGGTTTGCGGAACTTAACCCTAATTCAAAAAACCATTGATTTAATTGAACAAAGCAAAGGATACCGAATTGATCCTGATGAAATTACAGGACAAGAAAGAAAAGCACAAAAAATATTAGCAAAAGGTGATCATACTAACTTACCAAAAGATGTTGCTAAAGCTTATTCACTATTAGAAGCTGGTGATTTAGAAGGAATATTTCAATTAGAATCTTCAGGAATGAAACAAATAGTCCGAGATTTGAAACCTTCAAACATTGAAGATATTTCTTCCATTTTAGCATTGTATCGTCCAGGTCCATTAGATGCCGGATTAATTCCTAAATTTATTAATCGTAAACATGGACGAGAAGAAATTGAATATGATACTCAAATTTTAGAACCAATCTTAAATGAAACCTACGGAATCATGGTTTATCAAGAGCAAATTATGAAAATTGCTCAAGATATGGCTGGTTATAGTTTAGGACAAGCTGATTTACTTCGTCGCGCTATGGGTAAAAAGAAAGTATCAGAAATGGAGAAACAAAAACAAAATTTTATTGATGGTTCTGCAAAAAACGGTGTAGTACCCCAAGTCTCTGAACATTTATTTGGGGATATGTTGAAGTTTGCTGAATATTGTTTAAGTTACGACACAGAAATTTTAACTGTTGAATATGGTTTTTTACAAATTGGGGAAATTGTTGAAAAACAGATTGAATGTAAAGTTTATACTGTTGATAGTAATGGAATACTTTATACTCAGTCAATTGCCCAATGGCATAATCGGGGACAACAGGAAGTTTATGAATATTTATTAGAAAATGGGGCAATTATTCGCGCCACAAAAGATCATAAATTCATGACTGAAGAAGGGGAAATGTTACCAATTGATGAGATTTTTTCTCAAGGGTTGGATTTGTTACAAGTGGGTTTGCATAAAAGTATGAATTTGTTTCACGCAGAGGCGCAGAGTCACAGAGAGTAAGAGCTTTGGTGGTTACTATAAGTGAAACCTTTCACTTATGCGAGATATTGGGGATAATGAGTAATATCTAATATCAGACATAGCCAAA
>NZ_VILC01000161.1:0-3757 GCF_009712065.1 Aphanizomenon sp. UHCC 0183
TTTTCAAACATCCTCTAAGCATTAGACTTAGACGTTTAAATTTCACCAAGTTCGCGTACCAAAATGTTTACACGCCTCCGCAGCAGTATTTCCAGCTAGTGCTAATGCTTCTATAAAATTCGTTTCCAGGATGTAGTGACAGAAAGCACCGTGAAAAATGTCTCCTGCGCCCAGTGTATCAACGGGCTGTATTTTTGGCACATTAACTACACCAGACTGATCACGAGTTAAGTATTGGATGGGGTTTTCCCCTTGAGTAATGGCAATATAAGGAATGTTAAAATTTTGCAAATAGGCAAAAACGTCTTCCTGATTTTCGCAGTTAGGCGGATAGAAATTAGCAGAACAAATAGCATAATTGACGAAGGGTAATATTTCTGCAAATCCTGGTTTCCAGCTACCACCATCAATAACAACTGGAATATTCTGAATATTAGCAGTTTGGGCAATAATTTTGCTGACCTCCATTTGATGTCCGTCAATTAATACAATATCAATATCTTGTAAAATATTGGCAGGGATAGAAGTAATATTTGCCTGAGTTTTAACGGCATTAATAGAAATTACCGCTCTTTCACCTGTACCTTGGGTAACAATAATTGAAGAGACAGGTGGCGGTGTTTTCCTGTAGGGGTCTAAGTCAATAATTGCAATTTGGTAATTCTCTAAATCGCTACAAATTAGCTGTGTGATATGGTGCGAACCCAATACACCTAAAACTGTAGATTGGTTGTTTAAATGACTAAAGGTGACGGCGGCGTTTGTTGCTGGTCCCCCTGCTGCTATAGTATAGTCAGTGGCAACTAATTTTTGATTATTTTGGGGGGGAGAATCCGCGAGATAAATGAAATCTAAGGTAATTAAGCCGACAAATAAGCCAGATTTGCTCATTGTTAATTGGTAACTTGCTCAAAGTATTAAGTAAATTATAGGAAAGTTTATGAATTTAATGGGTAGCACCCCTACATAATTCATTGGTTTAGGTATTTTCAAAATGTTTAATTATTTTTGCTCATGCACTTACCTAAGTAGGTTAGGAATGTGAATTAAATAAGGTGCAAAAGTAGGGTGTGTTAGCGACAGCGTAACGCACCATTCCAGGTTACATCAGAATTGCAGGTTATTAAATTTGCGTTCCTTAGCATTGAAAATCGTCGTTATGGCAAGGCAAGAGGCAAGAGTGAAGAGGCAAGAGTGAAGAGGGTTTGGGCGATTTTACTTTTCTTTACACAGATTGGTTTTATTGTGTTCACCTACTTATGATGATAATTTTTATGCAAGGAATCAAAAAAAGTGTAACTTTTGAGAATTGGAAACTTTAACCTGGATTGTCTTCATTTTTTCAAGTTTGTTCTTATATCTTAACAGAGATTAGTAAAATACTGTTAAGTAAATTCGTAAATCAAATAGCACCGACGTATAATCAATAAAATCATAGTAAAATTAATTTGCTTAGAGAGTAAAAGATCATGTTCAAAAATATGGCGATGGATGCACTAGGTTTGAGTGATATTGGTGCTGTGATCAAACCAGAAGATTTTCATAAAGTTGATAGTGATGATTATGTAATTCATGAAGAAGGGGAAAAGATCTATTTTTTAATTAAGTCGAAAACTGATGAATACTGTTTTACTAACCTAGCGTTAATTCATCTAGATGGAAATTCTGCGGTTAGTAAAAAACGTCTACTCAAACGTTTTAGTTATAGTCATCATATTATTAAGGATGTGAAGCTAGAAACCGCAGGAACAATAGATATGGATATCGAAATCAAGTTAATAATGGGGGATATATCCTATTCTATTGATGTTGCTAAAATTTATATTGATCCTTTGAAAGACTTGTACAAGGCTTTACTGAAAATTGCCTCAATTCAACGAGAAAATGCTCTTTATCATCAATATGCTCAAACTAGTTTAAATACAGCAGCTAGTACAGTTAGTCGTTCAACAACTACATCAACTTCAGAAGAGCAATTTAAATCAATTAATCAGTATGCTTTTAATTGGTTAAAATATGCTCATGAAACTTATGTGCGGAAAGATTTTGGTGAGGTGTTTGAGAAATTTATTAACAACTAATTGATAAATTACAGCAAATTGTCATCAAACCCCTCTCCGCAAGCGATGAGGGGAATAAGATTTACCTCCTAAGAGCATCAAACCGCTGTATGATTAAAGATGTAATGAAAATAGATTTGCAGAAATTGAAGAGGAGATAAAAGCAATGGAAAAAGCACCAGTAACAACTCTCTATAATCAAGATTTTGTTCTCTGGGTTGAGAATACAATTCAGCAATTAAAGGAGAGAAATGTTAATGATATTGATTGGAATAATTTAATTGAGGAGGTATCATCTTTGGGAGGAAGAGAGAGACGAGAATTAGAGAATCGTTTGACGACTTTGTTTGAACACGCACTCAAACGATGTTATGTCCCCTTACCTGACTGTTATCGGGGGTGGGAAAATACTATTAAACGAACTCAAAAAGACATAAAAAAATTGTTAAGAGATTCTCCTAGTTTACAGAATTATTTTTTAGAAATTTTCTCTGAATGCTATCTAGATGGGGTTGATAACCTAATTAATGAATATGATGTTAATTTTCCTGATATTTGTCCTTTCCCAGAAAATTTAGAGATTTTGTTAAATAATAAATTTTGGGAAAATGAAGGAAATTCACCAATGAATTAAATTATATTGAAGATTATCTAATTCAGTGAGATCATTAAATCCGTTTAATCCGTGTTCTGGAATTATCTAATCCGTGTTCAAGATTAAATTGAAGATTATCTAATTCAGTGAAATCATTAAATCCGTTTAATCCGTGTTCTGAAATTATCTAATCCGTGTTCAAAATTAATATGCAAACTGAACCAAAACCAGGAACACTTTATATTGTCGCTACACCCATTGGTAATCTAGAAGATATGACTTTTAGAGCGGTGAGAATTTTACAAGCAGTGGATATGATTGCGGCAGAAGATACACGCCACACAGGCAGATTATTACAACATTTTCAGGTAAAAACTCCCCAAGTTAGTTACCATGAACATAATAGTAATAGTCGTATTCCCGAATTATTAGAACAGTTACAATTTGGAAAAGCGATCGCTTTGGTAAGTGATGCGGGAATGCCAGGAATTTCTGACCCAGGATATGAGTTAATTAAAGCTTGTATTGATGAGGGGATTACTGTTGTTCCTATCCCCGGTGCAAGTGCTGTCATTACGGCTTTGAGTGCGGCTGGATTACCTACAGATAGGTTTATTTTTGATGGTTTTTTACCAGCTAAAAGTCAACAAAGAAAGCAATATTTAGAATCTTTACAAGGGGAATCCCGAACTTTAGTTTTTTATGAATCACCCCACCGATTGCGGGATACTTTAGCAGATTTAGGGGAAGTTTTAGGAAGCGATCGCTCTCTAGTTATAGCACGAGAACTGACGAAATTATACGAAGAATTTTGGCGGGGAACAATTGCCGAGGGGATTACCCATTACCAAGATAAAGAACCCCAAGGAGAATATACTCTTTTAGTAGCTGGAAATCCACCTAGTAAACCTCAACTCACAGAAACCGAATTGAAAAACGAACTATTATCAATGATTAAACAGGGTATTTCTCGTTCTCAAGCTAGTCGTGAGATAGCAAAGGATACGGGTTTATCTCGTCGCTATCTCTATCAACTAGCTTTGACAATTGAACTTAGCAGCTAAGTACAGAGACGATGATCAGGATCTTAGCGATCGCTATG
>NZ_VILC01000162.1:0-3685 GCF_009712065.1 Aphanizomenon sp. UHCC 0183
CTCGCAAATATGCCAGAAAAATCTTTTGCCTTTGTCTGAGTATTTCCTCTAAACCTTTTTGTGTCCAGATAGTTAACCTTGATAAAGAAGCTAATGATTCAATATTTGTTATATCTTGACATAGTTCGCATCTAGCCCAAGCTTTAATAGATAATGTTTGATAAGCTAAGAGAGGTAGCTGTAATTGTTCATTATCTATAAGTAAACTTGTTTGTTGAGGTTGTAGCAGAATCCCCTGATTATCTAATTTTACAAATGCACTTTGAGCAATAGGCAAGAAACTCAAGTGATAGTAATCCTCAATTGCTAGAACATTACTTGATCCATCTGTTGGAAATAGAGCAAATTCTCGTCCTGGAGAAAGGAAACTATTAGGTATGACTGCGATTATTCTCCCATACAATAATGCCTCAATTTCTGCGGCTGGTACACTTAGGGCTGTATTAATCATTATCCTAATTAATTATTAATGCTTGAGTAAAAAAACTAATTATGTCTTGAAAATCAGTAGAAGCTACTATGTTAATTTAACTTTCTTCATCAATAGCATCTTTAGGAACTTGACCAGAGGGATCACTAAGAATTTCACCAATCAAATAATTATTAGTTACTATGCACTTTTTGCGAATAAAATCCATGATTTCTTCTTCGCTTAACTCTTCATCTTCACGACTTTTCATCAGAAAATGTAAAGCTAAAAGTGGTTTAATATCTTCTGGTTTTAACAAAACCCATTCACCACCTAGATCTGGTGATAAAAGTTTACTCAAATACTGTTGAGCTTTAGCTGCATTTCTACCAATTTGCTTAGAACGAACTAAACAACCACGAGTCATATCAAACTTCTGGTACTCTATTAATCGTTTCAATGTTGCCTGGACAAACATTCCTCCCGATTCTTGTAATACTACAACTACAATTTTGACATCTTTACCGTTTTCTTTGCCAATAATCTTAAAATCTAGATAGCCTCTATCAGCAGCTTTTACTTGAACATCAACTATGTCTACAACTTGCACATTTTCTAAGACTTCTCCTTTCATTATCGTAAATCCTAATCGCAGGGCTTGAGAAAGAGTTCCTTTATCCTCCATATAATCTTGGATAGTAGTCTCCAAAGCAGCTAATTGTTGATTATAAGCACATTCAAGAGGATCTGGTTTTACATCAGGTTTAAAATTTTCAGAACACCATTGCAAAACTTTTCTAACAATTGGTTTTTCCTTACCTAATGCTCTCAGTTCTGCTTCATTAAATGGATAAACTGAATTAGGTGGTGTTAATCCTTGTTCCTGATAAAATTCATCAAGCCATCCAGACACTAAAATAACAATATCATCAGAATTGAGATATTTTAGTTCAATGACTTTTTCTCCAATTCTATCAACAACCGATTCAGCATTTGATAATCTTTTAACTTCATTAATCCAATGATCAGGGAAAATAGATGTTAGTAAAATACCTCGTTTAATTTTATCCGATAAATCTTTGGCGAAAATAGCAGTAACTTGTCTTGCAGTATATCCTATCTCATTACAGTGATCAGCTTCCATTTCATCAAAACAAACTACTATTGGTTTATAATCACCAATTAAATCAAGAATTTGCCTAGCAGTATTGAATGACTCAGCTTCTTTATCATCTGGAGTAACATTAGCTAAACTCATTGAATCAGCTTTACTTTGTGGTACATTACCACCAGCAAGCCATCGAATAGCAAATATTTCATATGCTGGATCAGGAGAAAGTGTCCATAAAATTGCAGTAATAATGTCAGGATTTTCTATATCAGACTTAACGGCAAGGACTTTATCTCGTAAAAGTTCTACTATCTTAGGATTTTTAGCTAATGCTCCAGAAAAATAATTAATTAGGCTTTGAGGTACATAGTTTTGATTAAAAGCTTCATTAATTAAAGCTGTAGCTAATTCTTGCCATTGGCTAACGCCTTGGCTACCTGTTTGTTTGAGGCTATTTGCCAATGTAGTTAAAAATTCTGTTTTAATACGATTTAGATTATTACATTGACTCATATACACAAATAATGCACTACCGTCAATTTGTAATTTATGGCGAATTCGGCTAATAAGATGGCTTTTCCCTAATCCTCGTTCTGCTGTAATGGTAATACCTACAATTTGTCTCTGTCCGGTACTTACTTTTTCAATTGCATCATAAATAGCATCAGAAGCATGAGCATTTAAAGAAAGAACATCAGGATAACTTTTTCCCCAAACATTATTACTTCTAACTACTAAACGTCCCTCAAATGGGTTGTTGTTATTGATAGCATCACTTAATGTATTAGACATAGTTTTATGTGCAGTAGTTGTGTATGAGAGCTAGTTGAAAAGTAGAAAAATCACGAAAATTATTGAACTAAATTAAACGTTTGGCATAACAACGTAACCCGCTAACTTCAGTAATTACTGAGTCTTCTAGTTTTACTGGGTCGTTATCTGGTAAACTTCCACCTTGAAGTTGTAAAATATCCTTTTCCTGCATTTCTAACAGCCATTTATTAAATTTCTCACGACTAACTTGTTCACCTATTTCTCTTCTAATGCGATAAATAGGCACTAAATCATCCAGGTTGTAATCCTTATTCAACTTGTCATAAACAGCTAACGCGACAGACTTAAACTCCTCATAAGAACCAATTACCGCACCACCAGACGCAATCGGCGCAGCAACTACAACATCAACCTGACGCAACAACCGCAACAAAGAATTTCCTACCCAAGCACCAAGATTAGTATTAAACTGAAACTCATCACTACGCAAACCCGCCTTCAACACATCTAAACCCGTCGGTGATATGAGAGTATAACTAATTGCAGAACCCTTTTTAGTAACAGTAACAGCCCCCTGTGCTTCCAAATCCTCTAAAATACCCTGATAGTCCGCCATCTTCTGACCCTTAGACACTATCCGCTCTCTTAATTTACTCCTAGCTACCTTCTGCTGACTTCCTCCTAAATCCCACAACGCAAGCAGCAAGCGAGTTTTAGCATATAAAGTCTGTAAATTTTGGGCTTGGGCGTTCATATTCAGTATCCTACTTAACTAAAAAATATTATAAGTATTTTATTTGTTACTTGGACAAAATTCAAATAATATTAACTATTTTGATGTAAATAAGACAAAAATCAATATTTATGACTTATGCTGCAAATACCCTGAACAGGTAAGGGTAAAGCATGAGCTAAACCGCTACATTTATACTCAGGATTGGGATATTTTTTGAGTAAGAAGTCTCTAATTGCATATTTCCTCAGAGGTAAGAAATTAGAGTCGCTTATATCAGCAGCAAGATGGAAGACCGACAAAAATAGTTCATGATTACATACAAATACTATACCCATCCTTTTCTAGGTACGAAAAAACAAAAGCTCAAATCTGCCTTTGTGTCTGTACGGAGATTAAAGAGTTGTAAATAATAGGAATAAGAATGAAGACTATATATAAAGAGCGTAAACTCGGTTTACGCGTGCAAGCAATACTGATGTCTACATTACTCTCAGTTCTTTTATTAACAGGCTGTGGCGGTGGTTCTCGAAACGCATCAGTACCACCACCTGTTGATGATACAGCAGGTAGAAACATGAGCGATCGCTCTTTAGTTAATCAACCCGAAGCCAAAAAAGGATTATCCACAGGTCAGAAAGTGGCACTTTTAGGGGGG
>NZ_VILC01000163.1:0-2178 GCF_009712065.1 Aphanizomenon sp. UHCC 0183
TTTGGCTTTGAGTTCTTCCCAAGAATCTCCTTGGGTAAAAATGTCCTCGGTGAGACATTCAGTAACAAATCCCCCATCTTCTTCTTGGGAAACTTCAAAAACCAGTGTATTTACCATCAGACTAACTCCTAGTAATCAAGAGCAGGTTATTTGAGCCAAAATTCATCCGGGAGGGGATTGTTAAAGTCTTCGCTTATCCATCCTTTACCTTCTTGAAGTCCGAGAGTCCGAGGTGGTTGGGGAATAATGTCTTTAATGTTTGGGTGGACATACTTTTGGGTAAGGAACTCAATAAAGTCTTCAATTTGCTGAAGCTGTTCTGGAGGAAGTGCTTGGATTTTATTGAGTAGTATCTCTGGCTTAGGGATAATTTGGGTTGTCATATTACCGTCGGGGTTGGTAGTTTTTTAGTTTTAGGTTCGCTGAATATTTATTTTCTCTGCTTCAATTATATGTATACTCAGCAAAATTTCTGCTAAAACTCTCTGAAATGTATAATACCATCCATGCCAACCGTCGAGAATAGCACCTTTGAGGATGAGACAATAGATGAAGATGATTAAAGGTGCGAGGATTTTGCGTTTGCGAAGGCGATCGCCTAAACTAAGTTCATGATCTGGTGTTTCTAGAAGTTTTTTACTTTCAATTACCATATAACGATCTTGCGCCCATAACCAACGATTCAATGGTTTGCGATCGTCGTGGTAAATGTATGCTGATAATTGACTAGATTTACCTTGTACAATCACTTTATGGGCGTGTCCATCATCTTGATAGATTGCTTTTTCCCTTTTATAAAGGACTTTGCGAGGTGGAAGCAAAGTACCACGTAAGGGTTTACCAAAAACACAGTATTTGAACCTGACACTATAGCTATTTATATCTGACTCTATTGGTAAAGATGTAATTTCCCGAATTAAATCATCGGTTAATATATAATCTGCATCTAGAGATAATACCCATTCTGATGGGATTTTTGACAGTCCATAATTGCATTGACTAGCGAATGAATCAAATTTTCTAGGAAATACTTCTAATTGAGGATATTGAGACAAAATCTCTAATGTTTTATCTGTGCTATAACTGTCAATAACAATGATTCTATTTGCCCATTTGAGTTTTTCTAGGGTACGATTAATATTATTTTCTTCGTTATAGGTAAGGATGAGAGGAGTAATTTGTTCTAACATTAGGATATTTAAATAAATTCTTTTTATTGAACTATGGTACTAGTACCGCAAGGCGGAAGTCAAAAGTCAAAAGTCAAAAGTCAAAAATAATATGACGTAAGCTTTTTAGTGATTGAGAATGGTTGTTTTATTTACGCCGTGCTGTACTAGTAGTTTGTCAAGATAAAAATCATGGACTGTAGTGTGAGCGTCTCGCTCACGCGGGCAAGATGCCCGCACTACCAAAACCCCGTCAAAATAAATTTGACAGACTACAAGAACACAACATACTTTTCCAAAGATAGGGAAATCTACCCGCAAACTTAAACTTGATATTTGTACAGTTCTCTGATTTAAGTAAAGCCGTCATAGTTGGTACAGAAAAAAACTTGATATGACCACCATCCCAAAGAGCGGTAAAATGGTTGTCCATTTTCCCTGTAGCAGCCATAACTAGGTTTTTTAGATAACCATGATAGGGTGTGGTAAGTATTAACCCACCATTGGGTTTGAGGCATTTTTTAGCGCTTCTGACTAATTCTTTAGGATAAAATAAATGCTCAATTACCTCAATAGAAATTACAATATCAAAGTTGTCTCCTAGTTCGGAGTATGGTAAATCGTAAATGCTACCTTGAATAAAGCGACAATCGGGAAAAGTTTGATTAGCCAATTTTACACCTGATTCAGACTCTTCAACACCAACAACTTCATAACCCTGCTGTGCGAGGAAATTGCTCAAGCTACCATTACCACAACCAATATCTAAAATCCGAGGTTTTTGTTTATTGGGGGGGTAGCATTTCTGACATCATTTCTATAAGTGGTTTTAGCAAATAACTATGATGGTGTCCAGCTTGACTATTTTGATAGGAATATTCGTATTGGTTGGGTGTGGTAGTCATTTGTTTTAGGAGGTTATTTGGTAAGTTAAGGGGGGTAATATATTTTATAAAATATAACTAAGGGGCGATCGCTAACTAGCAGTTTGAAAGTAGTGTGAGCGTCT
>NZ_VILC01000163.1:2465-3680 GCF_009712065.1 Aphanizomenon sp. UHCC 0183
TCACGCGGGCAAGATGCCCGCACTACCGTCAAAATAAATTTGACACTAAGGAGCGATCGCTAACTACCAGTTTGAAAGGGCAAAATCTTATTCAAGACTGATAGTTTATCAAAACTAAAAACAACGCCTAAATATCTTCTGAACTAATACCCATTGCTTGCAGTCTTTCAGCTAGTTTAGCAGCTTTTTGTTCTGCCTGTTCTGCTCTTTGACGTTCTTGTTCTGCTCTTTGACGTTCTTGTTCTGCTCTTTGACGTTCTTGTTCTGTTTTTTGACGTTCTTGATTAACTAATTCACCTCCCCAGAGTAATAAATTTCCAGATTTATCCCACCATCGTAACCAATAACCCTCAAATTCGGCTTTTTTTCCTATCCATACACCCAAGAATAGGTCTAAATCTCGTATCCAAAAGCGCTGATTTTCATCTGGAGATTGTTGCTGGTATTTACCATTAACCAAATTATGGACTTCTAAAATTCCGGTTTGGGGATGGAAAATCACATAAGTGGGAATTTTTAAAATTTGTTCGTAAAAGTGCCACTTTCCATAGGGATAATGAGAATTAATGGAATATTCCGTTCCTTCGGTTGCGGACATAAATTCCATGACAATGGTTGGGTTTTCTCCTTCGCTATGGGGAGTGTAACTACGACGGATTTCTCCTGGCGGTAGAGGATGGACAGAAGGAACGTAAACCCAATCAGGTGCTTTGACGATGGTTTTGTCATCCACTGTGGCACATAAACCAAAATTGGAGGCAATCAGCATTGATTCTAGAATTAATCCTGCCAGTTCTAGAGATTCTCTGAGGGCGGCAGCGAGAAGGGGTTGAAGGTTATTTTCCACGGGTTCGTCTGGTAGGGGAAAATCTGCTGGTAGTTTTTCCCAGGTGATTCGAGGTAGGGTATTGGGGGGACGGAGTTGTATAACTGTCATAGTCAGGTGCGATCGCTAACAGTGTTAATTTATTATATTGTTTATTGATGGCATTTAGATGGGTGAATAATTGTGAATTTATGTGTCTTGTGCTTGAGATTCTAACCAATTATTAAAAAGAGCGATCGCCTGTTGGATTTTTGCTATGATAGTTTTGGTTTGGGTTTTATTCACATCTTTCTGATTATCTCATAATCTCCCCAGCCAGGGAATTAATTCCCTGTCTAATAGCTCAAGTCTACTGAAGTAGACTCAAGATTAATTTTCAGTGTTCTGAA
>NZ_VILC01000164.1:0-3832 GCF_009712065.1 Aphanizomenon sp. UHCC 0183
GTCAGTGAGTGTGTAACTGATAGTGGTGAAAACTGGCATTGTTTAGTCGCTGTTCCTCAAAGTTAGAACTTAGCTTGTTTTTGCAAGATCCGTTCAAGAGTTAAATTAAATTGAGATTTACCTTCAAAAACAGTGCCGACTTTACCTTTATTAAAATGGATATTATTTAATTTGTAAGCTTGGTCTGTTAAGGGTACATTGCCAACAGCACTGACAAACTCAGGTGCTTTATCCATGTATAATTCTAAAAATTCTCTTAGATTTGGTTTTTGCCGCAGAGATTTATAGCTGACATATATAAACAGTGGACGAGAAAATGGTCGGTATTTTCCCCACTTCACACTTGTCCGTGAAGGCATCACTGCACCAGTACCACTATCTACAGATATGTAATATATGGTACAGAATCAAAAAATAGGGAAAACTTAGATAGGTTTAGGGCATCGCAGGGACAATCGTGTAATTAATTACGCCCTACCACTTAGAAAAGAGAGATTATTCAAGACTCCATAGAGTAGCGGTAATATCCATTCTGTTGTTAATTATACTCAAAAAGGCTTGATTGTTTGATTCTAAACGTAGGGGTAAGGCAAAATCTCATTGGTGTCAACTTAACGTAAAACCCATAGCCCGCCTGGGAATGAATTCCCAGTCTCATAGCAAAAGTTGTCTTTTGATGACTAAAAGAACTAGAAATTTTTTTCTCGTTCCCATACTCTGTATGGGAATGGATTCTAGAAGGCTCTGCCTTCTATGAAAACGGAGGCAGAGCCTCTGTAATAGCATTCCCAGTCAGAGACTGGGAACGAGATAACGAGATATCATCAGGATTTGAGCTTACAGCAATTTCCAATCTTATGAGGTACATCTTAGCCCCCTCATCGCTTGCGGGGAGGGGGTTGGGGGTGGGGTTCTTGTTCCGGGTTTGATGACAATTTGCTGTAAGTTTGAAAGCATAGTTGACGAATGGCTGAAACAATACTTTCAAGCGCAGCTTAATCAGTGTTGTTGGGCGATGTTAGCGCAGCGGCACGAAGTGCGGAATGAACACTTTCTTGATTTTTTTTCAAATATTTGATATACTTTTCGACAGTACATATATAATATTATGAACCTATTGTCGGGAAATGTCAATAGATGCCTGAAGATTTGATGTCCTATTCTTTGCTCTCTCCAAACCTCTCCCCTGCGAGGGGAGAGGCTTTGACTACCCCTACAAATCTAGGTCTTTCATCTCGTTCCCAGTCTCTGACTGGGAATGAATTCTAGAAGGCTCTGCCTTCAATGATATTAGAGGCAGAGCCTCATCAACTGCATTCCTAGTCAGAGACTAGGAACGAGATGTGGTAGGGATTTGAGCTTAAATTGACACCAATGAAGCTCTTGCTTTACTCCTACACATCTGGGTTCTTTGTTAGGGTTTTTATTTATCCCTTTGTTGATGCCATTGCCAAGCGTGAGAGACGATATCTTTAATACCTGGATATTGGGGTTGCCAATTTAAGATTTTCTGAGCTTTTTCGCTTGTACCAATTAAGGCTGGAGGATCTCCAGGACGGCGATCGCATTCTTTGACTGATATTACCATACCTGTGACATCTTCTGCCGCAGCAATCACTTCTCTAACTGAAAAACCGTTACCATTACCTAAGTTAAAAACTTCGCTTTCACCACCATTTAATAAATATTCTAGTCCCAAAATATGGGCATCGGCTAAATCATTAACATGAATATAATCCCGAATACAAGTACCATCAGGAGTAGGATAATCAGTCCCAAAAATGCTAATAGCTTCCCGTTGACCTAATGCTGTTTGTAACACTAAAGGGATTAAATGGGTTTCGGGATGGTGATCTTCTCCTAATAATCCTTCAGGGTTAGCACCGGCAGCATTAAAATAGCGGAAACGTACTGATTTAAAATTGTATGCCACATCAAAATCAGTTAATATCCTTTCTACCATTAATTTAGTTGCCCCATAGGGATTAATGGGATTTTGGGGATGATCTTCCGTAATCGGAATAAAATTCGGTACACCATAGGTGGCACAGGTGGAAGAAAAGACGAATTTATGAATTGAAGCTGCTAACATTGACTCTAATAATGTCAGCGTTCCTAAAACATTATTCCGGTAATATTTAGCTGGGTCAGTGACAGATTCACCTACATAAGCATAGGCAGAAAAGTGCATAACTGCGGCAAAATGGCGACTCTGAAAAAGATGATCTAATAAAGTGCGATCGCTCGTATCCCCTTCTATCAATTCTACCTCTAAAACCTCTTCTACCAAATCCCGATGTCCATACACCAAGTTATCCAGGATGACTACCTCATAACCAGCTTGCTTGAGTGCTAACACTGTATGAGAACCAATATATCCTGCTCCCCCTGTCACCAAAATGCTAGGTTTTCTCGCTGACATAGTTTATTTCTCCTTGATGGTCATTTTGTTAATCTAATTTAAGTAGGTTGGCGTTGAAAATTATCGTTATAGCAAGGCAAGAGGCAAGAGGCAAGAGTAAAGAAGTTTTCAGCGATTTTACGTTTCTTTACACAGTTTGGTTTTATTGTGTTCACCTACTTAGCTTAATTTGAAATAAGATCCCCGACTTCTTAAAGAAGTCGGGGATCTGAATCTCTGGTTAATATGCCTGTCCCAGCAAAATTTTATTTACACTTTAATAAACCAGCGTTTCTGATACATTAAGACAGCCACACCATACCAAAATAACAAGGTAACAAATGCAAACAAAAATGAGCCGTTGAAATTTCCTGACCAAGATGCAAAGATATTTTTGTAAATCCAATCATATACGCTAACGGCAGTTTCACCTGTACCCAGTTGAGTTTTGGCTATGATTTTAATTAAGAATACAGAAGCTACAAAAAGAGCGATCGCATTTAATCCCATGATCTCAAAAGGCTTACTCCAGCGTTTAATTAGCCTCACTTCTATCAACTCATAACAAGCTGCTAATAACATTAACGCCCAACCAGAGGTAAATAAAACATAGGAACTTGTCCAAATTTTCTTATTAATGGGAAATGACACATCCCAAATAATTGCAATTACCAAACAACACAAACCAAACAATACTAAATCCATGCTAGTTTGTGAACTAGCCTGTTTTTTATCTTTAATCCATTGCCCTGTAAAATAACCAGCCAAAACGCTAACTATTGCCGGAATAGTGCTGAAAAGTCCTTCTGGGTCTCCCATAAAATTAAACCCATCACCTTTATACAAATGTGCTTTGGGAATAATCAATCTATCAATAAATGCACCAAAATTACCTTCTCGCGTCAGCACTCCCGCACCATAATCAGGAACAGGAACATACATCATTGTTAACCAATAAGCAAGGAGTAAGCCTCCTGCTACTAACCATTGACTTTTGCGAGGTAATTTTAAAACTATTAAAGATGCAAAAAGATAAGTTAAAGCAATCCGTTGTAATATCCCCATCAAGCGGATACTACTTAAATCAAAAGTCCAAACACCTTGATTCCAAAAACCATTTAATACTAAACCCAATATAAATAGAATCGCAGTCCGGCGCAGGATGCGTAAGTAAACTGCTTTGGTAGGTTTGTTATCTGCGGTATATTTTGCTAAAGAAAAGGTCATTGCTACACCGACAATGAATAAAAAGCAGGGAAATATTAAATCAGTAGGTGTACAACCGTGCCATTGGGCATGACTCAGGGAACGATAAACATCATCTGCAACTCCGGCCATATTAGCGAGAATCATCGCTGCAATGGTGATACCACGAAACACATCAAGTGAACTCAGACGCATAAGCAGAATAATCTATTTGAGGATCTTACC
>NZ_VILC01000165.1:0-3437 GCF_009712065.1 Aphanizomenon sp. UHCC 0183
TAAGAGCAACCGAGAAATCGCCTTGCCAAATAGATTTTCTTGAGGGAAATTTTTATAGAGTTAGAGAGCGAGCCACCCTCCACAGCGATCGCTTGCACTTGGCGATCGCCTAATGACCTACCCCGGCAAATAAAGACCACTACTATCGCTTGGTTTAGCGTGTGCATACCTGCTTGTAGTTTGCAAAGAAGTATGCCCCAAAGTTTGCTGTACCAACTGCACCGGCGCACCCCTATCTAAACTATGAGAAGCATGAGAATGTCTTAACCAGTGTGGGCTTACTTTCCCCTGAATCCCCGCCTTTTGCCCTGCCTCCCCCACAATTTCCCAGATATGGCGGGGCTGCAACGGTTCACCCCCCTTGCGACTTTTAAATACCGCAGACTTAGCCGTGTCATCAGCAGCACGCAAAGCCAGTAAAGCCGAATACAATTTCCTGGGAATCAACACAGTCCGCGACTTATCCCCCTTACCAAACAAACTCACTTGTCCCTGGTCATCCCGATTGGGACGGATATCAGCCCAACGCAACAGCCCCACCTCCCCCACTCTCGCTCCAGTATAATAGAGAAACTGAATCAAACAGCGATCGCGCACATTACTCGTTAACGCCACCATCGTCATCACCTCCGTTTCCGACAGTATCCGTTCCGCTAAAGTATCTTTTGGTTTCGGTAACAAAGTATCAGCAGCAGCATTGAATTGCAGATACTTAATTTTGCACCCATAGTTCAGCAGACTTTTGATAGCAGCAATTCGTCTAGCCCGACTAGCAGCAGACAAAGGCTTACCTGTTTTCGCCGTTGGCTGAGTCCCCAAGAAATCGGCAAACGCCTGGACATCATTAATAGTTACAGTTCTTAGATCAAGATCATTTAGCCTCACCGTATCCGGTGATGAATGTAACAAAAAACCAATAAAATAGCGCACATCCGTTTCATAAGCCCGGTGAGACTCCTTACTGCGTTTAGTTGCCAACCACAGAGCCACGAGTTGAGCCGTATTGGCAACATCAGCCATCTTCAAGGTTGTCACCTCTTGCTGATATCGAGTTAACATAAAGATATAACAAAAAAAATGCGTACAGAACCCTGCCGACTGGTGGGGTTTCTTCTTTTATTTAAGCACTCTCATCCAGAAAATCCTCACAGCCCTGATATCAGCAGCGGTTGTGGCTTAAAAAATCCCTCAATCACAGATAACCTTAATTATCTGTGTTAGGGGGAAATTGATGGGTTATGGGGTTAATTAACGGTTGTCAAGAGGATTCTACAGAGATACAACCCAAATTTTAGTGAGTCTTTATCACTGCCTCACTGGATAATACAACCCATCACTAACCTGAAATTTCCAGCCTAAACTCATCGGGTCACGATTCCTAGACCAACTGATAAATTCCTGCTCACTCTTGGTTTCCCGTTCCGTAATTAAACTCTGCTGTGTTACCCCCAACCGTTGCGCTAAGTTCTCAGGAGCAAAAGATTTTATCTCTACTGCTTGTTGTTGATACTGGTAGGGATATCCTGAGCGCCGGGGTCTAGAATTACCACCACCGTATTTGCCAGAAGCAATACCTGTAGTGAGCAAAGCGATCGCTTTTTCTATTTTCTCTAACTGTTTACCAAGCACTTCTAATTTAGTGGCCACCAGTTGATCTTGTTGGCAAAGATGGGTTTCCAGTTCTCCCAGCTTCTCCTCCACCTGCTGTAATTCACTGGTTGCTTCCAGTTTTACACTGCTATCGAACTGCGCTATCACTTCCTGTAATCCTTGCAGTAACGCCGTTGTGTGACCGTCGCGGTGGATTTTGGCTAGTTGCCGTACTACCGGAATTAGTACATTAGGCACGCGGATCATCTCGCTGGGTGGGGTCTTGTTGGCAGTCATGATATCTATGGTTGATATCGAATATTGTATGGTAAATTTCCCCTAAGAAAATCTATCAGCACAAATTTTTTGCTGTTACGCTTATGTAATTAGTTAAGCGGATATGATATTTGAAGTTAACAGACAAGTGAGGAAACTGATGAATTTATCTAGTGAATTATGGGTGGAGAATCAAGATTTAGCCCAAGCTTGTCTGGAGCATCCTTTTGTCCAAGGGTTTGGGAATGGTACACTCAAGCAAGAGAATTTTGCTGATTATGTAGGCAATACCTTCGCCAATTTGCAAAATATAGGGCTGAAAGCCAATAAAATCGTGACGATATCAATAGGGTTTCAGGATTTTGGCGAAGGTATTGGTAGGACAAGACGCTTTTTTCTTAGAAGCCTTATCACCTAGTTGAAACTTGTTACCCATAGCGACAGCATAGCAAAAATTATTTATAAATATTTCCATAGAGAACTCCATAAATATTTTTATACATAAATACTATACAGAATGATACATTTATTATTAGCTACTAAGTTCATTCAAGTTAAGACACTACTGTAAACAAAAACAAAGAGTTGAGTTCATGGTTTGGTGTGACTTGAAATAACAATAGTATTTTCCTGAAACCAAGATTTTTATACTCATGACCACGTTTAACCAATATCAGAAAATGGCCAACAAAGAGTATTATTTCAAGCGGGGAATAATCCTGAAAATGGCATAGAAAACGCTTTTCGTTTGTGTGGTCAAGAACGCACTATTAACATCCGTCGCACAGGTGATAAATTAATAATTGATAAAATCGAAAAATTCAGACAAGCTAAAAACATTAATGAACAGCGTCCAGTAATTATCATTGAAGGGAAGTTTAATTTTTATGATACATCTTTAGCAGGAACATTAAGAAAAACTGCCAGAAATGATTTAGATATTTTGGTAGAAAATTCTAATAGTTATTTAGGACTTTGGAATGAATATAATAAGTTAGAAATAGAGAGTATTAAGAGAAAAGTACAGGAAGTTGGCTGGTTAAAATATCGTAGTTACCAAATGTTAGATAATGGTAATTACCGATTTAAATTAATGGGAGATAATAATATAGATATTCAGTTAAAAATGCTGATGGATGGAAATAATATTTCTTTAGAAACTAGTGAATCTTTTCCTAGTTTGGATGCTGATGATACTAGAGTTACTAGACAAAATAAAATTAAGCCATTTATAGGAATGGTTGAAGAAATAGATTTATTTAATCTCAATATTGATATTTCTGTTAGTAAATTAGATGATGATTTATCACCACCTAAACAGGGATTTTTATCCATTTCTTTACAAAGAGATGTAACTCGTTTATCCCGTCGTCAGGAAGCGGAAAAAAGTATTAGAAATGCTACTTGTCCCATGCCACAATTAGGATTAATTTTAGAAAATCAGCGTGTACCTGTAAGAAGAGTCCGCGAATATAAACCATTGTCTCCTGATACTAAAAAGGTTTTTAATGGTTCTCCTACTCCCCGTCAACAAGAAGCGTTAAAAGTTGCTTTAAACACTCCTGATATAG
>NZ_VILC01000166.1:0-3414 GCF_009712065.1 Aphanizomenon sp. UHCC 0183
CCTACTCCCCTACTCCCCCTACTCCCCCACTCCCCCTACTCCCTATACGAGTTATGATTTCTTGGCTTAGTTTATGTTCAATATTACTTAGTATCCTGCTCATGGGCTGTTCATTACCAACCACAGCTAAATCTCCAGCCGTAACACCAGAATCATCAGCCCAAACATCAGTAAATGCTGGTCAAAATTTGCCAACTTCTGCTGAAGCTACTCTGCCTCGAAATATAAAAATTCAGTTAGAAGTAGCACGAACACAAGAACAACAACAGATGGGTTTGATGTATAGAAAGGATTTACCAGATAACCGAGGAATGCTGTTTCTTTTTCCGAACGCACAACCAGTACAATTTTGGATGAAGAATGTACCCGTTGCGTTAGATATGGTATTTCTCCGGCAAGGTGTGGTTCAGTACATCCAAACATCTGCTCCTCCTTGTGACATAGAACCTTGCCCCACCTACGGTCCTAATGTCCTGATAGATCAAGTAATTGAACTTAGGTCAGAACGAGCCAAAGAACTAGGTTTAAAGAAAGGAGATCAGATAAAAATAGATTTTCTAGCTCCTGGTGCTATTCCATAAACAGAATCAAGATTGACAGTAGCTCTATGCACTTGAATAAGATACAAAATCTCTGGTAAAAGCCATACCACAAGAGACTTTTAACTTTTAACTTCTGACTTCTGCTATAGCAACAATTCTATGTAAAAATAGCATAAGTCTTTATGCTGAATTTTTATCTGGTACAAAATTATTTTTTTGAAAAAATACTACCAAACCTGGCATAAATAGTAGTAAAGAGGTTAATATTTATCAGTAGCCTAAATAACATCAGATTTTAGTTTCTCCAGTTAAAATCACGACTTTTAAAATTAAGTAACAAAATCTCCCTTTTGGCGCAAGTGTAAATAGTCGCCAATAGGTGAGTATAAACTATAAAATCTTTGTTACTTAAATCAAAACAAAAAACTAGAGGATGTTAATGGTGACACTAACATGATGGTTGAAGTATTACTTAAATATCATCCTGATGGGATACACAAGTCACTGTAGTAGAAATTGCTTCGTGATTTTAATTACCTTGGTCTAGTAGTAGATTCAGATAGATTAATGCTTTACAAAAGGGTTATTTAGAAAAATATATACTTTTTTTTATACAACCTCGATTCTCTAATCTACTTATAGCAAGGTGACACATAAAATACTGGCTATACAATACCCACAAAATTAGATAAACAACCTATGATCATCAATTCTACTCAAGTAGGTGAGATACAAATGACACCATCAAGATATTCTCGGCTAATTAATTTTCTCCAGGAAGATTTGGCAATTTCCGCTGCTTCCCTCGCTGTAGCATTACGTAACCGTGATCAAGATCCTGGTTCTTTAACTATGACTCTTTGGCAATATGGGTTAATTACACTAGAACAGTTGGAACAAATTTATGATTGGCTAGAAACAGCGTAGGGAAGAGGCATGGGGGCAGGGAGTAGGTGCAGAATTTACCCATTACCTATTACCTATTACCCATTACCCATTACCCATTACGAGTCTAATAACTATTGGGCAAAAACTTTTGCTGCTGCTGCTATACCAGCGCCGGGGGTGAAGTTTTCATGACCAACTTGTGGAAGAACAACTTCTAGGGAGGCGATACAGCTAAGAATGTCTCTATCGCATACAAAACCCAAGTGACCTATGCGGAAAATTTTATTACTTAAGTGGTCTTGTCCACCTGCTAAAGCAATATCAAACCGTTTTTTCATCAAAGAACGAATTTTATCGGTTTCGATGCCTGGAGTAGCTACAGCGGTAATGGCAGGACTGGCACATTCATCTGCCGCAAACAATGATAAATTTAATGCTTTCATTGCCGCACGAGTAGCATTTTTTTGGCGTTCATGACGGGTAAAGATGGATTCTAATCCTTCTTTTTTCATCATGCCTAAGGTGGTATGTAGTGCCACCATTAAGTTGACGGGAGGGGTAAAGGGAGTGGTATTTTTAGCGGTGGCTTTACGATATTTCCCTAAATCTAAATAATACTTAGGCAATTTTGCGGTTTTGTAGGCTTCCCAGGCTTTAGGACTGACGGAGACAAATCCTAAACCGGGAGGAATCATGTAACCTTTTTGTGAACCAGAAGCAACTACGTCTAAACCCCAAGCATCTACAGGGACGTTGTAAGCCCCTAAACTGGTGACAGCATCAACAATAATTAAAGCCTCTCCATGTTCTTTAACGTGGCGGTTGATGGCTTCTAGATCATTAATGACACCGGTTGAGGTTTCGCTGTGGGTGATAATGACGGCTTTGATTTCTTTGTTGGTATCAGCTTGCAGTTTGGCTGCAAATTGGGCTGGTTCTAAGGGTTGTCCCCATTCTGCGGTGATTGCTTCTACATTTAAGCCAAAGGCTTGACCAACTTCTACCCAACGTTCACCGAATTTACCATTAGAACCGACTAAAATGCGATCGCCTGGAGAAAGAAAATTAATCATTCCCGCTTCTACAGCCCCAGTCCCACTGACATTTAGCATCAATACATCACTGCTGGTTTGATGTAGCCATTTGAGGTTTTCTGTCACCTCTCCCATCATGCTACTAAATTCACCGCTGCGGTGACCAATAGGGTGTTTAGCTAATGCTAGTAAAGCTGCTTCTGGAACTGGGGTAGGACCAGGAATCATCAGCATCAATTTATCGTCCATGTTTGTGTCCTAGTTGAAAATTTCAATACAATACAAATTAACCCCTCTAGGGGATAAAAACACAAAAAAACCTACTCAAATTTTTCGTAGGAATGCCAGTTTAAAACTGTATTAATCAGCCCCACTTTTGCAGGGCTGAGTTTTGTCTAAATGGAAATAGACATTGATCATGAGCAATCTACTTTATCACCAAAATGGTTAATAGACCAACGGTGATCAATGATCAGAGAGGACGATTGAAAACTTTCTTCTAGTCGCTTTTGTTGGGATGCAGCTTTTCGCAGGGTAATAATTAGTTGGTTAACTTGATTGCGTAGGTCTTCGTTTTGACCTAGAGAAGTCATGGTTTGTCTTTCTAAAAGTTGAAGTATAAGTTCGTAATGGATAGGAGAAGGTAAAGGAATTGGCTCCATGTAGTTTATTATGAAGTTGAAACTTAGGGATGTTTAATTTTTAACTTAGTTAAAGTTTTGTTAACCCCAAATTAATTCTTACACAAGAAATAAATAATTGCAGTTATTAAGCAGGAGATAGCCGGGAAAAATGAGAATTTTAGAGGAAGAAGCAACAGGTAACAGAAAAACTGATGTTTAAAAACATGAGATGGAAATACTGATTCTTGACTAAGCTTTAAAATCTGAAACTTTAGTTTTTTCTGTTCCCTGTTCCCTGTTCCCTGTTCCCTGTTCCCTTTTTCGTAA
>NZ_VILC01000167.1:0-3404 GCF_009712065.1 Aphanizomenon sp. UHCC 0183
TTGGAAGTCTCCTATTGTCTCATCCGCAAAGGCGGTATTCTTGACAGACTATTAGTAGATTCTGACCATGAAAAATTCAGAAAGTAGGGGCGCAGGGTCTGCGCCCAGAAACGATTCATCAATAACAGCATGAAATTTTGGCATATTTTTTTTAATTGGAAGTCTCTAACTTACTTTAAGCGATCGCCTTCGCAAAGGCAAAATCCTCGCACCTTTAATAATCTTCATCTATTGTCTCATCTCAAAAGCGGTATTCTTGAAGGTTAGCATAGATGGTATTATACATTTCAGAGAGTTTTAACAGAAATATTACTGAGTACACATATAATAGAAGCAAATAAAATATACTGAAACAGTTATTTATGCGTTTAGATAATTACACACTTGGAAACTATACACCCGGAGCGCCATACAGTCAACAAATTTTATGGTACTTCATTGGCTCACCCTTAGTGGAGAGTTATTGGCTGCCTATATCATCTATAAAAGTTTCGATACTGAGGCTGTTTGGTGCTACTATAGGTAAAGGTGTACGTATTAAAACAGGAGTAAAAATTAAATTTCCCTGGCGCTTGAGCGTTGGTAATTACGTTTGGATTGGAGAACATACCTGGATTGATAATCTAGCTAATGTTACCATCGAAAATCATGTGTGTTTGTCTCAGGGAGTTTATCTCTGTACTGGTAATCATAACTGGAATCACCCCAACTTTGAACTAATTCCTGGAGCTATTCATATTCAAGAGGGTAGTTGGATAGCGGCAAAATCAGTCATCGGACCTGGTGTTACTATTGGACGGGGAGCAGTTTTAGGATTGGGTAGTGTCACAGGAAAATCCTTAGAAGCGAATATCGTCTACTCAGGAAATCCGGCTAAACCAATCAAAAAAAGGACAGAATGGGAAAATTTGGCATCAGACACCACCAAAAATTAGCGGAGTGCGGGTTTTAAGTAATTGGACAAAAATATTTACAGTCATTGCGAGCGAAGGGAAGCAATCACAACCCTTGGAATTGCTTCATTTCACTTCGTTCCATTGCCAATGACATTGTGTAATTAATTCTGTCTCACTACTTAAGTCATACTGGTTAGGGTATTGCATATCGCTATAATCAATAAATTTTAGTAGTTAGTGGTTATCAGCGTTTAAAATTGCTAGACTATGACTCATCTATGTAAAAAAAAACAGTTGCACATCGTCAGTTATTCACCGCAAAAGAACCTATGCTTGACCAAATTACAAACGATAAAAACGCTCAGAATAATACCACTCCTGTTTCTACATTATTTCCCAATCCCACATTTTCCCAATTTTCAGAAGAGGCTAGTGATTTTAACCTCAAGTCCTTTCTTGGTCTTTTACAGCGCCGAGCAATTATCATCATGGGGGTTGCTTCCGTTGCTATGGGTGGTGTTATTTATACAACTTTTCAACAAGTACCAATTTATGAAGGCAACTTCAAAATATTAGTTGAACCTGTTAATAGTGACTCTGAACTAGGGAAAATTGACGTGGGACTCGCTAATACACTTAGATCATCTGGACTAGATTATGAGAGCCAAATTCAAGTTCTCCAAAGTCCAGAACTGCTGAGAGATTTTATTAAAGAAATACAAAAATCTCATCCTGATATTGATTATAATACCATTTCCCAAGGGTTAACTATTCGTCGCTTGGGGCAATCAAAAATAATCCAAGTTAACTATAAAAGTGATAATAACCAAAAAATTAAACTCATATTAGACCCTCTGGCTGATTTTTATTTAAAATATAGCCTCAACAAGCGACAAACAAAGCTCCGTCAGGGAGTTCAATTTGTGGATGCAAAACTACCTGAAATCCGAATTAGGCTAGGACGTTTGCAAAAAGAAATGCAAATGTTCCGCCAAAGATACAATTTTATTGATCCAGAAAACCAATCTCAAGTAGTTTCTTCGCAAATTCAATCTTTGACACAACAAAGACTAACTATAAATCAACAGTTAACCGCTGCCAGAGCTACTTATGACAGGTTACAGAGACGTGAAGAACAGTTAGCAATTCTCAATACTGCCCCTCTTTATCAAACCCTAATTAGTCAACAACGCCAATTAGATATCCAGCTATCTGGAGAATTAACTCGGTTTCAACCAGATAACCCAGTTATCCGCACCTTAGAAGAAAAAAGATCCAACCTTTTACCTATTATTGAGGCAGAAGCAGCACGCACTATTAATATCAGAATATCTGAAGCTACGGATCTAATTAAGAAAATAGAAGTAGACAATCAATATATAGTACAAGCAGAAAAACAACTGCAATTGAAATTAGACCAGTTGCCAGTTTTGTCTCGGCAATATGCTGAAATCCTACGGAATTTACAAATAGCCAATGAAAGTTTAAATCGCTTTTTAGCTGCTCGTGAGCAATTGCAAATACAAGTAGCCCAAACAGAACTACCTTGGGAATTAATCCAAGCAACTAATAAGTCTCTATATCCAGTTTCTCCAGATATTCCCCGCAGTTTGATGTTGGGATTTGTGGCTAGTTGTTTATTAGGACTAGGTGCTGCTACTCTGAGAGAACAGACTGATAATACCTATCACACTGTTGAAAATGTCCAGGATAAGATAGGACTGCCTTTATTAGGATCTCTTCCCTTTAATAAAAACTTACTTCAGAATACATCTTTAAACTTGATAAACAAAAATCAACAACCAGAAGTAGTTGTAGACCCTCTTCTCGTAAATGATGAACCAGCTAAAACTTCTGCTCGTAGACCTTCCCGATCAAGCTATTATTATGGACAGGGATCATTTTGGGAATCTTTACAAGTTTTATATAGTAATATTCAACTGCTTAATTCTGATAAACCAATTAAGTCTTTAGTTGTTTCCTCTGCTACCCCTGGAGATGGTAAAAGTACGGTGGCATTTAGTCTGGCAAAAACAGCCGCGATTATGGGGAAAAAAGTATTAATTGTAGATTGTGACCTCCGCAAACCCAAGGTTCACAAACTCTCAAAATTAAATAATCTCTGGGGACTAAGTAGTCTAATTTCTTCAGATATAGATGTCAAGCAAGTAATTCAAGAAATGCCCGAACTTAAGAGTTTATCTGTGATTACGGCAGGTCCTGTACCACCTGATCCGGCGCGGTTACTCTCATCAGATAAAATGATCCAACTGATGGACTATTTCTCTGAGAATTTTGATTTAGTGATTTATGATACTCCTCCTTTGTCAGGATTAGTAGATGCTAGACTAGTAGCAATTAATACTGATGGTGTCATGTTAGTTATCAGAATTGATAAAACAGATAAATCAGTCGTCAAGCAAGTTGTTGATACCCTAAAAGGATCTCCCATCAATTTACTAGGAACGGTAGTCAACGGCGATAAATTCCGAGGACTGGGATATAATT
>NZ_VILC01000168.1:0-3392 GCF_009712065.1 Aphanizomenon sp. UHCC 0183
CTGTATCATATCATTTTGATGTTTAATAGGTCAAATGACACAGTTTTTCTTAACTATAGCCGCCATTTTTGGCGGTTTATCTGTTGCTGGTGGTGCTTTTGGCGCTCATGCTTTGCGGGAAAAAATTAGCGAGCGCTCTTTAGAAATATTTGACACTGGCGCTCGTTATCAAATGTATCACGCCCTGGGACTTTTGTTAGTCGCCATCCTCATGAGTCGTTTAGAAAGTCCCCCGACGACGCTTTTAGTTAGTGGTTGGTTATTTATAATTGGTGTGGTAATTTTTTCCGGCAGCTTATATGCTATCAGTTTAACGGGTATTAAGTCTTTAGGCGCAGTTGCTCCATTAGGAGGATTGGCATTAATGCTGGGTTGGGCTGCTTTAGCTGTGGCTGGTGCAACTATCAAGTTTTAATCCGTAATAAATGGGAAATGGAGTCTAAATTATCACTCAAATCACCCTGGTTTCTCCTGCCTGTTACCTTTTCTATCTTAATAGATTGAAAAATAGTATCGTCAGTTGGTGACATCAAGTAGGTAAAATATTACCGCAGTCTTAATAAAATAGGTGTAGCCAGCACGTGAAGATATTTGTATATCACACTCCCGAATTGACCCCAACTGATACAGTTCCAGAATGTGCGATCGCCGTTGATGTTCTGCGAGCAACTAGTACAATGGCTACGGTTTTAGCCGCTGGGGGCGAAGCTGTGCAGGTTTTCAGTGATTTAAATCAACTCATGGAAGTAAGTGAAAAATGGTCTCCAGAAAAGCGACTCAGGGCTGGAGAACGGGGTGGAGCTAAAGTAGCTGGTTTTGAGTTGGGTAACTCACCCTTAGATTGCACACCAGAATTAGTTGCCGGCAAAAGGTTATTTATTAGTACCACCAATGGGACAAGGGCTTTACAACGAATCCAAAATGCCCCCATTGTCCTGGCAGCAGCTTTGATTAATCGGGCAGCCGTAGTTAAATTTCTCTTAGAACAGCAACCGGAAACTGTCTGGATTGTGGGTTCTGGTTGGGAAGGAAGTTATTCTTTAGAGGATACAGTATGTGCAGGGGCGATCGCCCATAGTATTGTGCAACAAAGTAGTTATGCCCAACAAGAAATCAGTGGTAATGATGAAGTGGTTAGTGCGATCGCTCTTTATTCCCAATGGCAAGATAACTTACAAGGACTACTCTATCAAGCTAGTCATGGTCAACGCTTATTACGTTTGGAATGTTTTGAAGACCTGAAATATTGTTCCCAAACCGATATTTTAGATATTTTACCAATTCAAACAGAACCAGGAGTATTAAAAAGTCAAAACAACTAACAAGTCAGGAGGTAGGGGCGCAGGGCCTGCGCCCAGTCAGGAGTCACGAGAAAGAAAGAAGAAAATTTCTTCCTCTCTCTCTTCTTTGGCAAATCAAACATAATAATCAGGAATTTTCATCCTGTTAATCCTTTAATCCTGGACATCCTGATTCAGACAATTAATCCTGAAATCCTGGATATCCTGATTCAGACAATTAATCCTGAAATCCTGGACATCCTGATTCAGACAAAGACACACCCAACCACCCGGCAAAATTCTCCATTTGTGTGAAAGAAGGATTTTCTACAACTTTAAGTTGATACTTGCCAGGAATTGATGCAGCTAGAGTAACAGAATAAGTCCGCAATTCATCTTGATGAAAAACAGTAACTTGAATAGAATCATCCGCTCGATAATTCTTCAAGCGTTCATTTAACTGATTTCCCACCCTAATACCATCAATCGCTAATAATTCATCTCCAGCATCAATTCCCGCAAATTGTGCCGGTGAACCCGCTTCCACAAACTTAATTATCTCCCGTCCATTTTCAGTATTTATCCTCACACCCAAATAAGGTTCTTCATTCTTTTCCTCAACTAATTGCAAACCAAAAGGTTGCAAATATTGATTAAAAGGTAAATCGTCCAAACCATGAAGATAGCGTTGAAAGAAATCTCTTAAATCCATACCCGCTACAGACTCAATCACACCCTCTAATTGTTCGGGAGTATAACCAACTTCATCCTTTCCAAACTCCTCCCACATTTGCCGCATTACATCATCCAAAGAACGCTGATTCCCATGATGAACGCGAATTAATAAATCTAATAACAGTGATACCATTTCCCCTTTGATATAATAGGAGATTTGGGAATTACCACTATTAGCATCTGGACGATAAAGTTTAATCCAAGCATCGAAACTTGACTCCGCCAAAGGTTGTACCTTGCGTCCTGGAGTCATTAAATATCTAGTAATTTCCTTACTCAAATAATTCAAATATGCCTTAGTATTATAAATACCCGCCCGTAAAGGAATGATTAAATCATAATAACTGGTTGTTCCTTCACAAAACCACAAAGATGGTGTATAATTTTCCTGATCATAATCAAACACTTCCAAACCCAAAGGACGAATTCTTTTAACATTCCATAAATGAAAGAATTCATGTGCCACCAATTGCAAAAATGGTTCATACTTATCCAAAGTCCGAAATCCCAACCTTTGATAAATTAACGAACAAGAATTTTTATGTTCTAAACCACCAAAACCCTGTTGAAGCAAATGCAGCAAAAATACATATCTATCATAAGGTAAACCACCAAACATTTGTGATTCTACCTCAATAATTTTTTGGCAATCAGCAATCATTTGCTGTGGTTGAAAATTTCCTTTTCCCCAAACTGCTAATTCATGAGGTTTTCCCAAAACTTCAAAATTGTATAATTGATGAAAACCAATTTCAAAAGGACAATCAACTAAAGTATCAAAATCAGCCGCGACAAAAGTATTTTTTGTTTCTGCAAATATTGGTAAACCAGTAGTTATTTGCCATTGAGAGTTAGCTGGAATCACCCGGATATATATGGGTAAACTTTCACAACCAGGGATTCTGAAAAATAACGCCGCCCCATTAAAATAACCGTGAGTAGCATCTAAATGATTTGTTCTGACTGTTAATTCATTAGCAAATACACGATAATGAATAGTTACTTCTGAAAAATCGCCTTTTTCTACTTGCCAATGATTTTTACTAACTTTATGCCAAGACAAAGGTTCATGATCAGCAAAAGCTGCAAAATCTTGTAAATGTCTCTCATATTCCCGTACTAAATATGAACCAGGAGTCCACACAGGCATTTTTAAATTAAGAACTGCCGATGGATAGTTGACAATGTGTAAAGTCACCTCAAACAGATGGGTTTCTGGTTGAGACATTCCCACCAAGTAATGAATTTGTGGAGAGAGTTCTGAAATCATTTTGTGTTGAGTTTTGAGTTACTTATCCATAATCAACAGTCTATGGGTTATCGTCAAGTCCAGGCATATAAAATTAATAATATGATGTATTTATCAATACCTTGTTC
>NZ_VILC01000169.1:0-3312 GCF_009712065.1 Aphanizomenon sp. UHCC 0183
CCAACCTACTTATTACCAACATTTTTTGAGATTGCTCTATTGAAAACCAGGAGGGGTTGAGATGTTAGTCATTTTCATGGACAATCAAATCCTTAGCTCTGAAAAGGTCTGTCAGTCTTGTTTACTAGCAAATGGTAGTGGACAACCTCGCTGGGGTGGAGGTAAACTGCGCTGTGGTCAAGCAATTAATAAGTTTACAGAACAACAGCCAGATCAATATGAGTGTGTGATGGGCTTTCGTGTCGCCAATATAAAATAGATTTACCAGCAAGGTCAAGCATCTGCGTTATCCTAAGCTCAATAGCTGTTGAAATTTAGCCACAGGAGAACACAAAATGTCTTGGCGCGGGTCTACAACTTTCCCTGAGCGAATTTTCGCTTGTTTACCTTATTTGCTGCCTTTAATTGAGGTATTTGCTTTTGGTCAGTTTTTAATGAATGATTTTCCCCTTTTAAAACTGATATTTTTACCTCTGTTCCCACTGTTAAGAATTTACTATGGTGTCCGCTTTGCGGGGATGATTATTTTCTTTGCTTTGTGGTTGTTGGTGGTCAGAAACGAGAAAATTCATCATTTTATTCGTTTTAACACGATGCAAGCCATCATTTTAGATATTGTGATCTTTTTATGTAGCATCTTGACTGATATTGTGAAATTAGTTCCTGGTAGTGGATTTGCTATGCAAACACTGTTTACAACTATTTTTATGGGAATATTAGCAGCCGTTGTTTATTCCGTTGCTCAGTCTTTAATGGGGAAGTATGCGGAAATTCCCGCGATTTCCGATGCAGTACATATGCAGGTACGCTAACGCCCCACAACTGTGTTTTCTAGGCGACCAATTCCTTCGATTTCCACACGGATGCGATCGCCTATTTGCAAAGCCCCTACCCCCATCGGTGTACCAGTTAATATTATATCCCCAGGTAATAGAGTCATCACTTGACTAATATAAGACACCAAAAAATCTGGGGAAAATACCATTTGATCAATACAAGTAGACTGGACTGGGTGGGGATTATCATTCAAAAACGTTTGTAATCTCGCACCTGGGTTCAATTCTCGGACAATCCAAGGACCCAAAGGACAAAAAGTATCAAAACCTTTGGCTCTAGTCCATTGGGGGTCTTTTTTCTGTAAATCCCTGGCTGTGACATCATTGGCAATGGTATAACCCCAAATTTTACTTTGGGCTTGGGCTGGGGTACAATCACTTGTGCGATCGCCAATCACCAAAGCCAATTCTCCTTCATAGTCTACCCGTTGAGACTGATGAGGATACTTAATTTCTTTTTCCGACGCAATTACAGACGTAGGCGGTTTGAAAAAAATTAGCGGTTCAGTAGGTACAGGAGTCCCCATTTCCGCAGCATGATCAGCATAATTCTTGCCCACACCCACAATTTTTGAAGGCGCACAGGGCGCTAGAATCGTGTAAGAATTGGATGGCAGGATTAAATCCGTAGGTTGACCATCCAACCAAGGTGGAGCATCTAGCACCTCCACATTCTGAGTAAGCTGGAGCAACCCATAGTGAATTTTCCCTTCTTGACTTTGAACTCGCACATATCGCTGCGCCATAAGTTTGACAAATATCCTTAAATATGCTTCTTTTATGCAGAATGTGGTTAATGATTGCCATTGAAAACTTGTCAAATTATAAGATAAATATGGAAAACCTGATGAATTTAATTGACAACCTATTAACCAGTGGACAAATCCTACTAAAAATTGTGTTAGTGTAGAATGGCTAAAAAATTGTCAAAATTCCTTGTTGCTTGAGATGTTGATCAATAAAATTATCGCTCACAGCAATGTTTGTGTGAATTAACACCTCTTCAGCCATTTTGTCCAAAAGGTAAATTTAAAAAACATGACCACAGTTTACGAAACCATGTACATCCTGCGTCCTGACTTGGGAGATGAACAGGTAGTACAACAAATTGCTAAATACGAAAACCTTATTCGTGAACACGGCGCTGAGAATATTGAAATTCAAAACCGTGGCAAACGTCGTCTAGCTTATGAAATTCAAAGACATCGTGATGGCGTTTATATTCAACTCAACTACACAGGTCCGGGAACAGTAATCGCTATCATGGAACGTGCGATGCGATTGAGCGAAGAAGTAATTCGTTATATGACCGTCAAGCAAGAAGTTCACCAAGAAAAACCAGCAGAAGAAGTTGTAGCAGCTTAATAACCGCGTTTTTCCAAGTGATTAGTTAGGGTTTCAGCAGTATGGCTTGCGTCATGCTGCGACATCAAGGAGTCAGGAGTCAGGAGTCGGCAAGTCTTAATTAATAATTCTATAAATATTTTAAATCCAAGCAACTACTTGTACACTAAACACGAGTGGGATATAAACTTTTGCAAAGTGACAAAGAACCTAGATGTGTAGGGGTAAAGCAAAAGCTTAATGGTGTCAACTTAAGCTCAAATCCTGATGATATCTCGTTCCCAGTCTCTGACTGGGAATGCTATTACAGAGGCTCTGCCTCTGTTTTCATAGAAGGCAGAGCCTTCTAGAATTCATTCCCATACAGAGTATGGGAACGAGAAAGGGTGAAACTGATATTTTACAAGGCTTTCACGTTAAGTTGACACCAATGAGCTTTTGCTTTACCCCTACTTTAGAATCAAACAATCAAGTTGTTTTGAGTATATTATAGAAATTTCTAAATTATTTTAATCAAATTGCTCAGTATGTGATACAATCGGCGCAAGTCAAAAATCAAGTATAACTGTATATATATTAAGTAAGAGCTTTAACTGCCGTGAGCCAATCTGATATACCAAACATCCAAGAACTGTCTACGGAAATATCCCAGTTGCGCCAAGACTTGCAACTGCGTGATCAATTAGTTCAACAGTTATCACAAGAACTATTTCGGCTAGTCAAGGGTAATACTAACTTTACACCGCCAAAATCTGAGCCAGAGATAGATTCCAGTCAATTGCAAGCTTTAAGAGATCAAATCCAAGCTGTAGAACAGCAGGTAACGTTCTACCAAGAGCAAATTACAAATCGTGATACAGAGATATATCAATTACGTCAGTCTGTACAAGAACTAACTGATCGTAGTCGAATGTTAGAGCAAGTAGTACAAGAATTACCCCAAATTTACCGTCGTAAGTTTGAGGAACGCATGACACCAGTACGAGACAAGGTAACAATCCTACAACGAGAAAATCGCCAATTGCAAGCCGAATTGCAAAGTGTAAGTTACCGTTTAGCGCTCAAAAACCGCTACACAAATCATGGTGGTATTGATTTACCAACTTTTCCTCGTTCAGAAGCGACAGCCAAA
>NZ_VILC01000016.1:0-62686 GCF_009712065.1 Aphanizomenon sp. UHCC 0183
TGACTAACAACCTAAACTTCTTCAGAACCGTTACTTGGAAAAGGTTGTTCACCGATTTTCAGTTGTTTTTTTGATTGTTTCAACTGTTTCCAAAGTAACTTAATCTGATCATAAGCCTCATCTGGTGAGATTTTGCCACCAGTTTCTAAATTGCAAATATAACTAACCTTTTGGGCAAATTCCTGCAAATTCGCATTAAATACCAAGTTTTCTGGTTTGACATGACCATAATAGCGACCACGGGGATAGAGAAAATCTTCTTTGCTCATCATTTTTTTTCTCCATTGACTCAACTGCTCTATAAAACTTATATAATACTGACAGCCCAGAGTGCCTTAAGCTATACATTCCTGTTTGTTTCCCCTGTTGGTGATCAAAATAGATGGATAGCTCTGTCTTCATAGCTCCTCTACTTTTTCAGAATGGAATAATAGATAAAACTATTACATCCTGGTGATAGTTTAGAGTGGCGTGAGCCATAGGTGGGGCTTTAGGACAGTTATTCACGTTTAGTTATTCTCTAATTTATTAACAACAGATTGTATTAAATTCAATATGTTATTAATATATCTCTTAAGATAGATTAATACATTCCTTTTTGCAATACTTGGCAAAACTTTCCTTGTAAACTATAATTATACATCTAAATTAGAATAATTGAAAATACAAGTATTTGATGACTAAATAGGGTTCGCGGAAGAAGTCTTTTCCTTAGGGCTAGTACCGCAAAGCGGAAGTCAAAAGTCAAAGGTCAAAAGTAATGTTAAGCAAGCTTTTTGACGATTGAGAATGGTTGGTGTATTTACGCCGCAGTGTAATAGGAGTCAGGGGGAAGAAAGAAGATTCGGATCATTAAGTAGTGAGACAGAATTAATTATACTCAAAACGGCTTGATTGTTTGATTCTAAACGTAGGGGTAAAGCAAGAGCTTCATTGGTGTCAACTTAACGTAAAACCTCTATCCCGCAAAGAACTCAAGTCATCTCATTCCCAGTCTCTGACTGGGAATGAATTCTAGAAGGCTCTGCCTTCAATAATATTTAGAGGCAGAGCCTCATCAACTGCATTCCTAGTCAGAGACTAGGAACGAGATGTGGTAGGGATTTGAGCTTAAGTTGACACCAATGAGCTTTTGCTTTACCCCTACACATCCGGGTTCTTTGTCATTTGGCAAAAGTTTAAATCTTACCCGTGTTTAGTATATCAATTGTAATTTACTATCTACACAGATGTACGAGTTGCTTCTAGTAAACTGGAAAAGTAAAACTTTGTTCGCGCCATAGCTTGCCGTTGGATTGAAAAGCCATTTTTTTCCAAGATTTTGATAACATCAGCTTTAGGATGTAAATAAGCGCGAGTGGTTTTACTTGGACCAGGAAAGAAAGTACCGATTTTTTTGAGGATAGTCAGGAAGAAAGTTTTAGGCGCAAAACTGAGAATAATCCGTGATTGTGCTAAAGAACACAAATGAGAAATCATCTCGTCAGCTTTTTCTTGAGGGTAGTGAATCAGAACATCCAAACAGATAACAGTGTGATAATTACCACTCAAAGATTCCAAATCCTGTACCGTAAAAGAGGGGTTTACAGTATTTGACAAAGCCATTACAGCCCTATCCTGAGCTTCTGATACCATTTTGGCAGAAATGTCGCTGGCATAGACCTTAGCACCACTCATAGCTAGAGGAATACTCAGACTACCGACACCACACCCAGCATCACAAATTGATAATGATGGTAAATTGTTGTCAGCTTTTAACCAGCCGATGACATTATCTACAGTTTGTTGATGTCCAGTGCGAATGTCTAGCTGAACCTTGTTGACTTCACCATCACCATAGATGCGTTGCCACCGATCAAAGCCTGTGGAGTTGAAGTATTCGCGGACTATTGTTTTATCGTCGGCTGCGTTCATAAACTCAATTGTTAATTGTTCACAATTCTTAAAATTATCATTTGTCATACCAATTATATGTGAGGCTGCACAGAATCATGAAATCCATGAATTTATCCGTCTTTATCTGCGTTTATCTGTGGTCAATTATTCTTGAAGTCTTATTCTATGCAGCTTCATCTGAATTTGGTATCAGTAAATTCCCAGAGACAAAAATTCCAGCTAGTTTATATTCTTAAAAACTTACTAGCTAATTTAATCGCGTCCATAATGTCTACATCACCATCACCGTCAGCATCTAGAAATTTATTGAGTAATGGATTACCACCAGATTGTAAAAAATTCAAAATTAAAGGGACTAAAGTTGGTAATAATTGTTGAATTGTATTCACATCTAAGCTAGTACCCTGAGCAGCATTTTCCGCTACTTGTGCTTGGATATCTGGAGAAAATAAGGTATCTACAGCTTGGGAATCGGCTGAAGTTCCGGCAAATTGATTTACCAACTCTTGTACGGCTTCACTTCCGTCAGTAGCTTGTTTTGCCTGCAAAGATGATTGTACTTGTTTACCAACAACTGATAGAACTGATTGCATGGTGGCAGAGTCTGAGCCAATGCCATTACCTAATTGTTTAACTGTGGTGGCAATATTTATCAAGTTATCCAAACCACCTGGCTGATTGGAATTACTAACTGCACCAAGAATTTGATCAAATAGCCCCATTAATTTTTTCCTGTTGTTTTTAATATCTCTAATTATCAATGATACAGCAAAATCAAGTAATCACCAGTTAGAAATCAGGAATAAAGTCAAAATCATTATATTGATGAATAAGTAATCGGTAAAGATATAGTAAATTATGTACCTTGATGAAAATCAGAATGAAAGGTAATTTTTCCCTGATGGTTATCATCGGTAAAATTCTGGATTTTGATGAGATTTTTCTTGTATAGTATCAATAGGATTACTTAAAATTTTCATAAAAAATTGATATGATAATCTTGTATAACCATAATCACTATTTGTAAAAGTTTTGTTGGTAAATCAGCAAATAAGAGACATTCTTGATGGACTAAGATTGCTTTTTCTCTGGCTGTTTGAAAATAGCTATTGTCTACTAATCACCCTCCAGATGTACCTAAAACTGCTATTCCCAGAGAAAGACTATACCTCAGGATAACTTTTTGTTGATCCTCGCGCGGGAGAATAATTTTTTAAAAGAGCTAAAATGTTTAAACTCAGAGATAAAATTCATAAGAATACCCGGTAAGTGGGAAACTCAGTGGCTTGGCTCCCTGAGAGGGAAACGACACTTCGACAAGCTCAGTGACCACACCAGCAGTTCGACAAGCTCACTGACCACGGTTTTAACCGCTGTGGATATTAAAATTGAAACCAGATTTTTGATTGGAACCTGGAAACCAACTCCCATTTCTGGGGTAATGTTAGCTAGATGCCTCCGGCACGCTGGCGCGAACGACCTGTTATAAGAGCTTGCTTGAGCTTGCAACACTGTTCCAGTGACCTTAGAACTGTTTAATCACAAGCGACAGAGCAGGGAACTAGCTATGCCTGACGGCACGCTGGCGCGAACGCATTCCGGGGTGTCGTGACTCAAATAACGGCTACCCTTAGACTAGGCTCAGGGTGGTCTGGTCAGCACGGCTTGCTTGATTACTCTTGCAAGCCCAGTCCCTTTAGGGCTGGGTTACTGACATTGTAACTCGGCATTTAACTTTCCCATGAATTGAGAGCAGGTAGAAAATGGAGAATTTAACAGTCAGTCAATCAGGCAACACTACACATACACTTAAATATTAGTTTATCAAAAATTGTTGCTTTTTACTTTCTAGCTGAGAAAACCACTGTATAAGTAATAACTTCTATCCTTCATGCCTTTGTCTCGTATTGTTACACTAATTGTTGGCCTAATCGTCATTTTGGCGTTAACCCTATGGCTAATTGATTCTCTTTCCCGCTTGTACTGGCAGTTGTCCTATTCGCCGTTGTTGGGTAATTTACTATTATTACTGCTAGTTTTACTGATTGGTGGTTTGATTGCTGCGTTTGTTTATTATGTATTGGTGCTGCGGCAGGGGGAGGAAAAATCCCGTCGTCAACGTCAAAGGGTGACTTCTGCCCAAATTCCAGCAGCTAAATCGGATGCGGCTTCTTCTACTTTGCAAGCGGTACGTCAACAAGTAGCCCAAATTCAAGATGAGGTGACACGCCAAGCTTTACTGAGTCGGACTAAGGAAATTGAGGCGAATTTAGCGAGAGGGGAAATTCAGGTTGTTGTTTTTGGTACTGGTAGTGCTGGTAAAACTTCCCTGGTGAATGCGATTATGGGGCGGATAGTTGGTGAAGTGAATGCACCAATGGGGACGACTCAGGTGGGAGAAACCTATTGTTTACGGTTGAAGGGTTTGGAACGGAAGATATTAATTACTGATACTCCAGGGATTTTAGAACCGGGGGTGGCAGGTACGGAACGGGAACAATTGGCTAGGGCTTTGGCGACGGAGGCGGATTTGTTGTTATTTGTGGTGGATAATGATTTACGCCGTTCTGAATATGAACCATTGCGGGGGTTGGCGGAAATTGGTAAGCGATCGCTTTTAGTTCTAAATAAAACAGATTTATACACTGAAACTGACATAGAATCAATCTTGGCGAGATTACGGGAGCGGGTACGGGGTTTTATTGCTACTAATGATGTGGTGGCGATCGCTGCCAATCCCCAAATAGCCCAATTAGAAACTGGCGAAACTTTCCAACCCGAAGCGGATATTATCCCTTTGTTACGGCGTATGGCTTCCATTTTACGCGCTGAAGGTGAAGATTTAGTGGCAGACAATATTCTCTTACAGTCTTTACGCTTAGGAGAAGAAGCCCGTAAACTGATAGATTCTCAGCGTCGTCGGCAAGCTGATAAAATTGTTGAGCGGTATCAATGGATTGGAGCAGGTGTGGTTTCTGTCACCCCATTGCCAATGGTAGACTTACTCGCCACTGCGGCGGTTAATGCTCAAATGGTGGTAGAAATTGGCAGGCTTTACGGTTGCGATTTAAACATGGAAAGGGGCAAGGAATTAGCCCTATCTTTAGGAAAAACTATTGCTGGTTTAGGGATTGTCAAAGGGGCAATTGAATTATTATCAACGGCTTTGCAACTCAATGTGGCTACTTTTATTGTGGGAAGAGCAATTCAAGGGGTGACAGCCGCATATTTAACCCGCATTGCTGGGAAAAGTTTTATTGAATACTTTCGTCATGATCAAGATTGGGGTGATGGGGGGATGACAGAAGTTGTGCAGCAACAATTTCAGATTAATCGCCGCGATGAGTTTATCAAAGTTTTTGTGCAAGAAGCGATCGCTAAAGTCGTCAAACCATTAACTGATACATTTGCAGAAAAAGAAGATTATAAGTAAAAACACTGAAATAATTATTAAATATTTCACATAAGTAGGTTGGCGTTGAAAATTGTCGTTATGGCAAGGCAAAAGGCAAGAGGCAAGAGGCAAGAGTGAAGAGGGTTTAGGCGATTTTACATTTCTTTACACAGTTTGGTTTTATTGTGTTCACCTACTTACTGAATTATTTTCTATAATTCCGGAAAATAGTAGCCGATGTCAGAAAAGATATAGAAGGATTTCTGAGTAATTAGATCATGAATAACCAAATGATCGGCAAACTATTACAAGAGCGTTACCAAATTGTTCAACCACTTAGTGCCGGAGTGTTTGGGCAAACATTTATCGCGGTAGATATGCACCATCCAGAAAAACCTAGATATGTTGTTAAACAACTCAAAGTTAACAACTATCAATCTACCTCCTATTTTGACTATCTCAGACTACGGTTTTTAACAGAAACTGAAACTCTCAAACACTTAGGTCGCCATCCCCAAATTCCCGAATTAATTACCTGCTTTCAAGAAAATGAACGTTTTTATTTAGTACAACAATTTATTCCTGGAGAGTCTTTAGCAGCAGAACTACCAACTAGCCCCCAAAGCTCAAGTAAATGGAGTGAAATTGACGTTATTAAATTTCTAGAAGATGCCCTATATATTCTCGAATTTGTTCACTCTCAAGGCTTTATTCATTGCGATATTAAACCAGAAAACCTAATTAGACGAGCTATAGATGCCAGATTAGTATTAATTAATTTTGGCTCAATTCAACCAATAGATTTTAGTATTGAAACCGAATTATCCATAGATCAAATTCCTGTAACATCCTTGGGTTACATTCCTCCAGAACAATTCATTGGTCAAACTCAACCCAATAGTGACCTTTACTCCTTGGGCATAATTGCTATTCAGGCTATTACAGGACTTGCACCTCTGCAATTAGAAATTGATCCCAAAACCAATGAAATTATTTGGTGTGATGATGATACCCAAATTAATGATTATTTAATTGCTTTCCTCAATCAGATGATCCGTTATCAACATCAGGAACGGTTTCAATCCGCTCATGAAGCACTATGGGTACTCAAGCATATAGAATGGGTAAATAACCCAGCAGAAATACAAATATCAGAATCTCAATTATCTTATCAAACTATTGAAAAACCACATCAAAAATCCCAACCATTACTAGCAAAATTAAGATTAGGCTTATTAATTAATTCCGTTTTATTAGGGTTAGGAGTATATTCTTTATTTAATAATTCTCAAGCTTACTCAGCCACAGAAACTTTATATAAAGCCATAGCCAAATATCAATCTGGAGACTTACAAAAAGCAATTAATTTAGCTCAGTCAATCCCTCTTGATAGTAATATTTATGCAGAAGCACAAGCCTCAATTGAAGAATGGCAACAGCAATGGCAAAAAGACGCAGAGCATTATATTTCAGCAGAAAAAGCATTCAAAGAAAGTCGGTGGACAGACATATTAACTCACGCGGCTAAAGTTACAGTTAATTCTTATTGGCAAGCAAAAATTCAGCCCCTAGTTGAACAAGCAAAAGTAAATATCGAAGCCCAAGCACAAACATTATTAGCCAAAGCCTATGCAAAAGCTGAAGAAAGAGATTTCTCAACAGCTTTATATTACTTACAACAAATACCTGAAGAAAGCTCCGCTGGCACTATAGTTAAACAAAAATTAGCTGAATATAATCAAAAACGTCAAGTTAGATCGGGATATTATGTATATCAAGCCCACAATCAAGCATCTGTAGGTGACTTTTTTGGGGCAATTAAACTCCTGGAAAGAGTTCCCAAAGATACTGATGTCTATGCACAAGCAAGAGTCAAACTACAAGAATATTCCCAAAAGTTACGTCTACGTAATCAACAACAAGAATTAGCGACACTAAAAACAGTTCCTGTTATTGAAGTACAAAACACACCTACCGATAAACGCGCCGTTGAGCGTAGAGTATTTTTGCAACCAGAAGATTATTTACAGGAAGTAAATATTCGTAATTAGGGTTTGCTGATAGTCATTGGTGTCATGAGTTTAGATAATACAGTATCTAATTACGTAAATTCCCCAGTCACCTGGGCTGATTTGCTTCCCTGTCATCATAGCATCGCACTTCAGCAACAGCAAGAAGAAAAAGAGCAGCTAGAAGGAGAAATAAGTATGCTAGATGATAAACCCAGAATGGCGGTGGAGTTAGTATTTTTTAAACAATTAACTCGCAAGGATGCTGCTAAGAAGATTGGGGTTTTGAACGGCTACACCAATGACAGTAACACGATATCTGCAAAAAGGTTTGCAACAGTTGATTACTTATTTACAACCAACCTCCATTGCGACTGGATCTTAAAGTATTGGCAAAAATACGGAGATTTGTGGTTTTTGGCATTTTGGCATTTTTTCGACCTGTTACATTGCTATTGTGGGTACGCGAATGTCTTTGTGCGATAATTCCGACTTGCAGAATCCCTCGGTCTATAACCGGGGGTCTTTTTTATTTATTCAATTAGACAGAAATGAATTAATTTTAAACGTTCCTACAGATAGATATAACTATATGAAAATAAAGTTAAATTCATAAGTGAACTAGTCCACATTCCAATGTCTTTAATCATAGCCTCCAGTGGTTTTCAAGCTGGAGGTAATTTTTTATCAATCTTTTATGATAAAGGTTTGAATGATAAATATCTATCTACATCATTGAAATACTTTTTCTAGATTATCTTGTTCTCCTTGTAATAAAGTAGTTATGGCTCTACCGGACTTAGTATGCTAAAATAACGAAAATAGGGAACAGGGAACTCTTAACTGGGAACAGGAAGAATGTCGGATATTAATGACTTTAAAGACTTAATGATTTGGCAAAAAGGGATGGATATTGCTGAAAAGTGCTATTTCCTCACTAAACTTTTTCCCAAAGACGAGCTATATTCTATGGTTCAACAAATCCGAACAAGTGCAGTATCCATTCCAGCTAATATAGCTCTTATGATATGGGCGACGATATAGAGGAGAATATATAAGATTTTTAAACATAGCGCAAGGGTCAGTTAATGAATTAGAAACTCACCTAATTTTATCTAAGCGAGTAGGATTATGCTCAGAAAAAGATATAGAAATGATTCTTAATTTGTTAAAAGAGGAAAGCAGAATAATTATTAGTCTTAGAGACTTCCAAGAAATAAATTATCCTAAGAAACGAACCACAGAGGCACAGAGTACACAGAGAGAGAATTTCTGCATCAGTTTTGGGACATTTTTTTATTTGGAAGTCTCTTATTAAAAAACTAGAAAATTAAAATTTTTTCCCTGTTCCCAGTTAAGAGTTCCCTGTTCCCTTCTCTCAACTTCTCACTTTAGCATAACAAGTACCGAAGAACCGTAGTTATCTGTGTATAATCATTAAATAATGAGGCTTGATCAAGAGTAGCTATTGTTTCTAAATCTTTAATAAAATTTTGTATTTTTTTGTTCTCACCTCGTGCTTTTCGCCAATGATGAGATTTTGCTAATTTATAAATCTGTTGACTGGATTGAGATATTTTAGCTAGATTAGCTGCAAAATGATTTTTATTTTCAGAACTAGTAATAAGTAATTGGACAAAAATATTTACAGTCATTGCGAGCGAAGGGAAGCAATCACAACCCTGGCGATTGCTTCATTTCACTTCGTTCCATATGGCTAACGCCACGCTACGCTTACGCAATGACATTGTGTAATTAATTCTGTCTCACTACTTATTTGGTAATTCTTCTAGAAGGAGGTGCTTAATTTGTAGTTCTTGCTGTGGCGATAAATTGCTATATATATAATTATTCTGAATTAATTCCCAATTATTAATACTATCGTTACTTTCTATATTATTGTCATGTTGAACCATAATTGCAATTGGCGATCGCACTTCATAATTAAATATAACTTTTAGCTTAAACAGTAGAAGCCTCTCACCTACCCGATAGGGAGGTGATGAGATGAATACAATACGCGCGAGTGACGAATTGCCCAACGAGCAAAATTAAGCGCAGCTTAATCAGTGTTGTTTGGTGATGTTAGCGCAGCGGCACGAAGTGCGGAATGAACACTTTCTTGATTTTTCTTTCAAATATTTGATATAATTTTCAACAGTAGGTGTAACTGTCTCAACAATTATTAATACTGAACAAAAAAGGGCGAACGACGGGATTCGAACCCGCGCGTGGTGGTACCACAAACCACTGCCTTAACCACTTGGCTACGCTCGCCATTCAATTTACTTCTGTAAGTCTAGCACGACCTGAGAAAAATGATCAAGTTTTTTGCCAGAAATTAGATAATTTTCTTGGTAGTCTTTAAAAGATTAACCACTATACTGGGTCGAGCTAAAAATGAAACCTTTAACTATGATTATATGCGTAGGAGCAGTGGGCGTTACTGTTCTAGGGGCAATTATGGCGAAAACTAACCCTAATCAGGAAGAGTATGAAAAGTATGCAGTCCAAAAGCTGACAACATACTTGGAAACTGATGTATGTAAAAAAACACCAAGCTTTTTGGAAAAGTTAATTAAAGTTAATTGTGAACAGTTGCTTAATTCCGCTACGCCACATATTAAGGAACTGATTACTACTACTACTAACCGGCAAGACTATATGATATTTAGTATTTACCGGACTCAAATCAAACTGGATGCTTGGATACCAGGGTACAAATTTGAAACGGTGGGGGCATTAAATCAATTTTATACTTATAATGCTGAGGAAAAATAAATCGGCGTAGGTCAAATGAAGACTTAATATATAAGTAGTTCTGAAAAATAACTACTATGTGATGAGTTTTTGTACTAACTGTTTGTACCCGCAAAATTCTGATGATGCGCGATTTTGTCTTAAGTGTGGTAGGTTAATTTTACTTAAAGAGCGATATCGTCCCCTTTATCCTCTAGGGAAGGGTGGCTTTGGGAGAACAATATTAGGTGTAGATGAACATATCCCTTCTCAACCTCAATGCGCGATTAAACAACTTTGCTTTCCCGAGGAAAATCCAGCGGATTTTAAAAAAGCGGTGGAATTGTTTCGTCAGGAAGCATTACGTTTAGATGAGTTGCATCATCCTCAAATTCCCCAATTATTGGCATATTTTGAGCAGGAAAACAGGTTGTATTTAATACAAGAGTTGATATCTGGACAGACATTAGCGCAGGAATTGACGCAGGAAGGGGTTTTTAATGAAGAGAAAATCCAGAAACTACTGCAAGATTTATTACCTGTGTTGGAATTTGTGCATAGTCATCATGTGATTCATAGAGATATTAAGCCGGAAAATATCATGCGAAAATCTTCTGGGGGAGATTTGGTGTTGATTGATTTTGGTGTGGCTAAGTTTATTTCTGCCACTGGGATGATGAAAACAGGAACAACTATTGGTAGTCCTGAATATATGGCTCCTGAACAAATGCGGGGTAAGGTGTTACCAGCTAGTGATCTTTATAGTTTGGGTGTGAGTTGTATTCAGTTGTTGACGGAGATTTCTCCTTTTGATTTATATGATGATACAAGCGATCGCTGGGTTTGGCGAGATTATTTACTGCCGGAAAATCCGGTGACACCACATCTGGGTGGAATTATTGATAAACTCATTCATAATGCTTTGGCTCAACGTTACAAATCTGCACAAGAAGTCCTAGCAGCAATAGAAATAAAAACACAAACAGGGAAGAAACAGCAACCTACTACTCTCCGTTCTGATACTGGTGTTAATTACCAGCAGTTACGTGATTTCCTGGCATGGAAACAGTGGGAAAAAGCAGATAAAGAAACTTGGGCGTTAATGTGTCAAGCTTTATCTAAAGGGAGAGTCACTTATTTATCTAATAGTGATTTGGAAAGTTTGCCTTGTCAGGATTTACAAATAATCGATCAATTGTGGACAAAATATAGTCAAGGACATTTTGGTTTTAGTATTCAAACCCAAATTTATTATAGCTGTGATACCGACTATGCCCAATTTTGTAGTACGGTAGGTTGGTATTTGCCCTATGCTACTTCCCCCCGACAACAATTATCTTTTAAGTTATCTGCACCAATAGGTCATTTACCTTCTCACTTTTGGGCTAGTGGTACTCAGTTAGGAAAACACATGAAAGCTTTAGCTGGAAAGGTGGCAAGCTGTTACAATTAGTTTAAAATGGATATCCCAGCGTTAATGTCTTTTTCTGTAGTAGTAGCGAGGCAATATGACAACACAAGTTGTACTAGGAAATATTAATCCTGTTGTATTAGAAAAATTACAGGGTTTAGCTCAAAGCCATAACCGCAGTTTGGAAGATGAAGTTAAGACAATTTTGGAAAATTTTGTAGAGGCTGAATTAGTCAATCAAGAATCGGTTACTGCACAAGCGTGGAAAAAAATAGATATTGCACGTCAGCGTCATTTAGGTAAAATTTTTAGTGATAGTGTTGAACTTTTGCGTGAGGATCGAAACTGTTGAGTAAATTTGTAGTAGATGCAAATGTAGGGATTAAATGGGTACTACCGGAAATTCATTCAGAAGCAGCATTGCGTTTGAATAAACCAAATTACCAATTATTAGTTCCTGATTTCTTTTTTCCAGAAATTGGCAATATTTTATGGAAGCGGGTACGTCGAGGAGAAATGAATTTAGATGATGCTCAAAATGATTTAGAATTACTTTTGGGATTGCCTTTACAAATTTGTTTATCTCCTCGTTTAATGCCAATGGCTTTAGAAATTGCAGTAAGAGTTCAGCAAGCTGTTTATGATTGTGTATATCTAGCGCTGGCAGTAAATAATAATTGTAAAATGGTGACGGCTGATGAAAGATTTTATAATGCACTGTCTCATGATAAACTATTTAATTATTTGTGTTGGATAGAAGATTTACGATTAATTTTATTAAAGAAATATGTGAATACAAGAAAGACCTTTGCTATTATTTGTAGGTTAGAGATGGCATTGATAAGGTTTCAAGTTACATTTTGAAGTGTGATATGTAAGTGATTTGTGGTATTATTAAGAATGGACTTACATCATTAAGTATAATAAAGATTGTTATTGTCCAATAAAATAATCCTGATAATAAGTCTAATTTTTAATGGCAATAAAATGATTCAACCCCGTAAACAGTTTGCTCAACATTGGTTAAAAAGTGATAAAGCTCTGAACGCAATTGTCCAAGCGGCTAATTGTCACGAAACTGATAAAGTTTTAGAAATTGGTCCGGGTACAGGAATTCTCACTCGTCGGTTATTACCGCTGGTGAAATCTCTATTAGCCGTAGAAATTGACCGAGATTTGTGTAAGTTACTGGCTAAACAATTGGGGGAAAAAGAAAATTTTCTCTTGCTACAGGGAGATTTTTTAACTCTTGATTTACCATCGCAATTAATAACATTTACTAATTTTCAGAATCAGAATAAAGTTGTTGCTAATATTCCTTATAATATTACTGGACCAATTATTGAAAAGTTACTGGGGACGATTTCTCATCCTAATCCAGAGCCTTATGATACGATTGTTTTGTTAGTACAGAAAGAAGTAGCCGAAAGATTATATGCTAAACCCGGTTCGAGAACTTTTGGGGCGTTGTCGGTGCGGGTGCAATATTTGGCGGATTGTGAGTTAATTTGTACTGTTCCGGCGGCGGCATTTGTGCCTCCACCCAAGGTAGATTCGGCTGTGGTGCGGTTGAGTCCTAAACAAATCGCAATTCCGGCTCATGACCCCAAAAAGTTAGAAACTCTGGTGAAATTGGGATTTGGGTCAAAGCGAAAAATGTTAAGAAATAATTTACAATCGGTAATTGAACGAGACAGCTTGACTCAATTACTGGAACAATTGGGAATAAATCCTCAAGTTCGCGCTGAAGACCTTGGTGTTGACCAATGGGTATCACTGGTAAATATTATAGGAAATGGTGAATAGTTCTCTTGCCTCTTGCCTCTTGCCTCTTGCCTTTTACCTCTTGCTACTAAATAACCGTTATGCGTTCTTACAGTTTAATTGCACCTGCCAAAATCAATTTGTATTTGGAAATTATCGGCAGTCGTCCTGACGGGTATCATGAATTAGCAATGATACTCCAAAGTATAGATTTGTCCGACCAAATTGATATTCATTCGTCCAGCACTGAAAATATTCGCGTTTATTGCAATCATCCTCAAGTACCTACAGATCAAACTAATTTAGTTTATCAAGCGGCGGCATTAATGGCTAAGGAATTTCCCAAAGCTTTTAGTAATTTTGGTGGTGTGGATATTACTATCAAAAAGCATATTCCTGTTGCTGCTGGTTTAGCGGGAGGTTCTAGTAATGCCGCAGCGGTGTTAGTGGGAATGGATTTACTTTGGAATTTGGGATTAACTCAATCAGAATTAGAAGAATTGGGGGCTGCTCTGGGCTCAGATGTGCCATTTTGTATTGGTGGGGGAACGGCAATTGCTACTGGTAGAGGTGAAGAACTTTCTCCTTTGCAAAGTTTGGATAATTTACATATAGTCTTGGCCAAATATCGCAGTTTGGAAGTTTCTACACCTTGGGCATATAAAACTTATCGGCAACAATTTGGGATTGATTATATTCAAGATTCGGAAGGTTTAGCGGCTCGTACTAGTGCTTTTCATTCAGAAGATATGGTGAAAGCTATCTTGAATAAGAATACAGAAAGCATTGCCCGAAAACTACATAATGATTTAGAGAAGGTTGTTTTACCAGCTTATCCTCAAGTATGGCAACTGCGGGAATTATTCGCCAGTCAACCTGGGGTTTTAGGGACAATGATGTCGGGTTCTGGTCCTTCTGTGTTTGCTATTGTTGAATCTCAAAATCAAGGGGAAATAGTCAAGGAACGGATACGTGAGTCTATTCCTGATGAGGATTTGGAATTGTTTGTCACCCATGCCATTAAACATGGAATTAAAATCGCTCAATAAAATTGCCTAATTTATTACTTTGCTATGAATCAACCGCAAGAAACGCCATCAGTAGATAGTTCTAATCAAGTCCAAGCAACTCCTTTACGCTGTATAACTGGGTCTGTGATATCGGGAGGATTTGCATTTGCTACTTATTCTTTAATGATAGCGATCGCCACTACTTTTGCCAATAAACCCACCCATTCTGATAACCAAACTGTGATCAACATTGCTTCTGCCGTGCGTACCCTAGTTGTAGGTATAGTAGCCTTGGGAGCGGGAATATTTGGGTTAGTTGCATTAGGTTTATTCGCCTTATCAATACAACTTTTTATCCAACAATTAAGCAATCCCAAAAGTAGTTAGTTTTATCTAATAGGAAATAGGGGGGTCATTTTTTCTGACTTTTAATTAGGGCTTGCTGAAAAAGTTGTCTGTGAGGGCTAGTAGTCTGTCAACCCGAAAATGACGGGTGAAGGCAAGCAGGGGGAGAAGAGAGGCACCGGGGGCAGGGGAGGGAAGAACAGAAGTTTTTTCCGCTCATTACCCGTCAAAATAAATTTGACGAACTACTAGAAGTATGGCTAACGCCACGCTGCGCTATCAGAAGGTAGGGGCGCAGGGCCTGCGCCCATTCGGGAATATCGCTAACACCTAACACCACGCTGCGCTATCAAGAGGATTTAGAAGAAGTTATAAGTAATTGGACAAAAATATTTACAGTCATTGCGAGCGAAGGGAAGCAATCACAACCCCTGCAATTGCTTCATTTCACTTCGTTCCATATGGCTAACGCCACGCTGCGCTAACGCAATGACATTGTGTAATTAATTCTGTCTCACTACTTAAGTAATATGAAGTCTGGAAAACTGAGCGATTTTTGATGCTACGATCATATTTTTCTTGCACCTCGTTCACCTTTTATACAGATGAAACTCTTCATGCCTCTGGGTTGTAGGTTTATATGGCTAACGCCACACTGCGCTATCAGCAAACCCTAATTAGGCGCAGGGACTGCGCCTCTACCTCCTGATTTAACTCCTCCCCGCAGGTACAGGGTTGAGTAATCGTGAGCGATTTTGCCTAAATTGCAACTTAGTCTTTGTCGAATCTGAATTTAACTGATGTTTTTTTCGCCAATTTCCGGGAGATAACCCATAATGTTGGCGAAACTGTCGAGAGAAATGAGGAGCATTTTGATAACCTATTTCAACAGCAATTTCCTCAATTGTCTGATTAGTATTTTCCAATAAAGATAAGGCTGCTACCATGCGCCGTTTCACAATCCAAACATTTATTGGCTTTCCTGTTTGTTTACCAACTTGGTTAGTTAAATATGCAGAAGAATAACCTACAGCTTCGGCAACATCAGATGAAGTAATTCCTTTTTGATAGTTAGCTTCTATATAATCGAAAATTATTTTTAAATGGGGAATATCTGGAAAAATTGACGGAGAATTTGCTGATGTATTAGGTAATTCTGTTGATGTTAGTTGATTGGGGTTTGTTGCATACCAATATCTAAAAAGAGCCTGTTTTTGTAATCTAATATTAACGGCTCGCAATAACTCATCCGTTGTTACAGGTTTAGTTAAATAATCATCTGCTCCCAATTCCATTGCTTTTCGTAAAGATGCCTTTGTATTAATAGCAGTCAAAAAAATAAAAGGAGTAATTGCTGTTAATGGATCTTCTCGGAGATGATTTAATAAGGTATAACCATCTATGTCTGGCATTACTAGGTCACAAATTACCAAATCAGGTAAATATTTCTTGATTAATTGCACTCCAGTTATACCATTTTCTAAACCTATGGCATTATAGCCTTGAGAGTGAAGACAATCTAAAACAAAATTGCGGTTGACAATATCATTATCAATGACGATAATTCTTTTTGTTTCGTACATAACTATTCCAATCACTAGATTTTGTTATTTTTAGCCGTTACTAAACTCTGTACCGATTTGCGGAAAAATTTTGGATATAAATAGGGCAAAAGGAAACATAAAATTCGAGTAAAGAGTTAATAAAATCTTGATAATTGCTATTGTTTCAATTAGTATTAGTAATTGATCTTTAGCAGATTTATGTTTAATCTTGAATAAATCTGATTTTATCAATAAAAAGTAAATACGTTCAACTTGGTTGCATGAAAAAAAATTAATGGTTGTTTTTATTACTTTTCACTTGAGTCACCCGGAAAAATGAACCTAATTCCATACCAATACTTGTCGGTTAAGCTCAAAAAATAGAATTACGTAGGGCTTGCTGATAGCGTAGCGTGGCGTTAGCCATATAAACCTAAAACCATTTATTAACAAAGGGTTTCGCGGATTTTTACCACAAAAAAGTGCAAGGTTTTGGCTAATGGTGTCTCAAAATAGGTGCATTTTTCTTTGTCGGATTTGGAAAATTGAGGATATCCAGACAGTTAAAACTGTTCCCTGTTAAGAGTTAAGAGTTCCCTGCCCTCACAGACAACTTATTCAGCAAACCCTACGTAGGTTGGGTTGAGAAACGAAACCAAACATTTATAAGCTTTTTTTGGGTTACGCTGTCGCTTGACAATCAAGATAGTCGCTACAAAAACTCTTAACCGAACAGTATTGAATTTCATACAATTGCCATATTGTCAATTAATATCTGTATAAGTAGTGAGACAGAATTAATTACACAATGTCATTGCGAACGAAGTGAAATGAAGCAATCGCAAGGGTTGTGATTGCTTCCCTTCGCTCGCAATGACTGTAAATATTTTTGTCCAATTACTTAAACTTTGGGATGGTGAGATTTGATAAATAGGTAAATTGTGAGTTATTTACCTGATTTTTCGAAATTTAGTCTCTTTTGCATTCAACTATGAAAGAAGATACAAGGTCATCTGTCGCCAGGAATATCTTTCTGCCTCAAATTAGCTGCTCATCATTTAGCATCCTCCCCAGGGTAGATAAATGATTTATTAAATTTATATATAACTATCAGCAAGAATCACTAAACGGCAAAATTAGGAAATCTGGAATAGATAAAAGTTAAGAAACAACATAAAAGGAGTAAGTAGGCGAACACAATAAAACCAAACTGTGTAAAGAAACGTAAAATCGCTGAAAACTTCTTTACTCTTGCCTTGCTATAACGACAATTTTCAACGCCAACCTACTTAATAATTTTACTGATAATCACTTACCAATTACTAAACTGAACGAAACAATTTTTAACTTGATTATACGAAAAAGTTAACCTAAAAAAACAAGAAAATAGTATATAATTGCGGCTAATAAATTTACACTTAAAAATCTAATATTTTGACAGTTAATTAGGGTTAAAAAATAAGAGCGAAAAAATTATCAAGTTAATCAAAGAATAATTCATATATTGAAAGAGTAACTTTGGGTAGTCTTAAAAAAGAGGCATGAAAAAATCTCAAAACCATTAGATGATTATGATTTTCAACAGGAGTGCATATTATGAGTCAAAATTTTAGCGATTATCATTCGTCTGTTAACAAAAAAATTAAGACTGAACAAATAGAGCAAATAATCAAAGCAATAATTGCGGGTAAATATTCTTGGGCTTGTGTTCTAGTTTTACAATTTGCTGGTTATAATCCTATGGACTATATACCCTATCGTACTTATATCAGATTACTTAAAACTAACTGCTTACTTGGTAATTCTCAGCAAAATTAACTTCCTATGAGAAAAGCTGAAGGATTTGATGGAAAATTAAAGTAGTTGCGGTTTTAAATCTGAATTTGTGAAAATTCTTTCTGGAAAATAAAAAGGTAAGGTGAAGATTTATCAAAAAAAATATGATTATTATGCAGAATTCATGAGCTACCCAACCACAATTTATAATCATCAAATGCAAACAATTATTCAAGAAATTGTGTGGCAGAAAAAACTAGAAGTTGCACAAATGCAACAAGATATGTCCTGGGCTTCCTTGCAACGTCAATTAAGTGCTGCTCCTACTGTGCGGGACTTTTTTACGGCTTTGCAATTGAGTATTTATAAACCTAGTTTAATTGCAGAAGTGAAAAAAGCATCACTTTATCATAGTGTAATTAGACCAGATTTTGATCCAGTTACTATTGCTCAAGCCTATAAACGAGGAGGAGCATCTTGTGTATCTGTTGTCACTGATCAAAAGTTTTTTCATGGTGGTTTTGATCATCTCCGTGCTATCAGATATCGGGTAGGAATACCTCTACTTTGCAAAGATTTTATCATTGATCCTTGCCAAATTTATTTAGCCCGTTCGGCTGGTGCAGATGCAATATCATTAATTGCTGCTATTCTTACAGATAAGCAATTACAAAACTTTTTACGAGTGATTCATTACTTAGGTATGAATGCTGTCATCCAAGTTCATAACTTAAATGATTTGGATAGAGTTCTGGCGTTAGAAGATGTGAGGATAGTTTCCATTAATAACCAGAGTTTAGGTGATTTTAGCATTAATATTAACACCACTCAGGAATTATTGGCAGCTAGGCGATCGCAACTTCAAAAACTGGGAATTTTAGTCCTTAGTGAATCAGGTATAGAAACCCCCGATGATTTATCGTTTGTGGCTGAATGTGGTGTACAAACAGTGATCATCGGAGAATCTTTGCTCAAAGAAAATGATTTGGAACTAGCTGTCAGAAATTTCCTGCAATCGAAATTCCCCATTCATTATTCAGAGGAATTAAAGATTAGGTAATAATTGATAATTACGGATTAATCATAGTAAGGGTTTCCACCAATCACTATGGCTGAGATACCATTCTACGGTTAAACGTAAACCTTCTGTAATTGTTACAGATGGAGTCCAGCCAAATTCTGTTTTTAGCTTATTGGCATTAATAGCATATCTTCGATCATGTCCAGGTCTATCCTTCACAAAAGTAATTAATTTTTCCGCTGGATATACTGGTAAATCTGGGGCTAATTCATTCATGATTGCACATAAATTTTGTACCAGACTGATATTTTCAACTTCGTTATTGCCACCAATGTTGTAATTTTCTCCTGGTTTTCCTTGATGGATTACCACATCTAACGCCCGACAGTGATCAACTACATACAACCAATCGCGGACATTTTTGCCATCACCATAAACAGGTAATTCTTTACCAGTTAGAATGTTAATACACATCAAAGGAATTAGCTTTTCAGGAAATTGAAAAGCACCATAATTATTAGAGCAATTAGTGATAATTGTCGGTAATTTATAAGTATGATAATAAGCCCGAACTAGATGATCACTTCCAGCTTTGGAAGCGGAATAAGGACTATTGGGACTATAGGCTGTAGTTTCTGAGAATGCCGGTTCATCTGAGGTGAGACTACCATAAACTTCATCGGTAGAAACGTGAAGAAATAGGTAATTACTAGGTTGGTTTTTTGCTTGCCAATATTGACGGAAAGCTTCTAATAAAGTAAAAGTTCCCACTACGTTAGTTTGGACAAATGCAGCGGGTCCGGTGATGGAACGATCAACATGAGATTCGGCGGCAAAATGAGCTATAGTATCTATATTTTCGTCTAAAAGTAGTTTATCAACTAAAGAGCGATCGCTTATGTCTCCTTGCACAAATCGGAAATTCTCTTTGGCTTCAACAGAGGCTAAATTATGGCGATTTCCAGCGTAGGTAAGAGCATCCAGTACCACGATTCTATCATTTGGATAAGCCTGACACCAATGATGGACAAAGTTCGCGCCAATAAACCCAGCACCTCCAGTCACCAGTAATCGTCTATTCATGAGATTCCCTAATTACCCTGTAAATATTTCTTCTTGATTTTAGCAAAGATTTTCTGTGTAAACAATTGCGCTAACCGGATTTTTGTAAAATTGGGAATTTTAGTTGAATAGTTATGTTTATGATCGAAGAAGTTATTGATTTCTGCCAAAATTACTCTTAAACGGTGAATGATATGCTCTGTTCTGTATTCTGCTAACACCATTTCTGATAAAGTCAATGTTGATGATGCTTCTAAAATTTGCAAAATCTTGGCAACGTCATATTCTAAAGCATAACCAGCAATTTTATAGGAATTAAATCCCGGATCTAAATAATCAGATAATCCCCCATTGACACTAGAAAAGACTTGACAACCACAAGCTAATGCTTCCATTGGTTGTAAGCCAAATCCTTCGCTAACTCCTTGTAATTTCCAATATTCTGCCGAATCATAAAGATAAACTTTAGCACGATTAAATAAAGCTGGTAAATTTTCTACATAACTATCAATAATCAATACTTTACATTTTTTTTCTAAAGCCGGAATTAAGGTTTTAATTAAATATTCTGAAGATTTCCGGGTTTGCACTAAAACATCAATATCTCGATGTTGATGTAAATTAGTAAATTCATCACTAATTTGATTGGGTAAATAATAAATTAGAGAGTTTGGGGCTTGTTGTCCCCAATAACCCAAAGTATTTCTACTCACTGTAATTATGGGAATACTAGCTGGTAAATTAATTTTATAACCTGCACTATGAGCGTGATAAATTACATGATATTTTTGCAATTTAGCCGCTAATTTACCAACATTGAATCCCCAGCTAATTACAAAAATTATGTTATCTAAATCTAAGTTCTTTTCTTTTAATAAATCATCTAAAAATAATTTATCTGATTCTCGCTGCCGATAGGTAACTACTTCAGCATCACAAATCTGTTGAGCTAAAGCAACTGTTTTCAATTCTGCCCAAAGACCTCCACAAGCAAATTTACCATTTGTTCCTGGTACTAAAAAGTAAAGTTTTCTCATCATCCTAAATATCTAATTTTGAAGTTTATAAATAATGGTGTGGGTTGTGAATAAATTAGGGCGCAGGTGGTTAATGAATCAGGGCGCAGGTGGTGAATAAATTAGGGCGCAGGTGGTGAATAAATTAGGGCGCAGGCCCTGCGCCCCTACGGATTCCTAATTTTCCCAATATACTTTGATAAAATGACTTTCTTTACCCCAAAAATCACGGGTGATGGTAATATTTTCAATAGCTAAATTAAAGGGGATAGAGGTGGTAAGATAACGCTGGGTGAGCATTCCTAAATCTGGTGCAATTTCCGCTGCGGCTGTGGCGGCTAAACCAAAACCGATTAGTTGTTCAATTGGTCGAAATGGTAGTAAAAAAGGAATTGTTACTGCTAGTCCTGCTGTTAATAACATGGCTACAGATACATTTGTGCCACAGCGGGGATGTACGGCTAAATCCCATTCTCCAGTAGTTAAACGATGTTTAGCTAATGTTACTGCACGGCGCAAATCATGAATATTCACATCACCATAGAGAAAAAATCCCTGTTCGGTAGACAAACCACCTAATAATTCATCATCTAATTGTATATTGGTGGTTGTTCCTGATGATAAAGAGGAATATTTATTTTCCCCTAGTAACCAGACAGTGGCGTGTTCCAGTGCGTGAACTTGACGGAGCATGAGAATTTCTTTCAACCCAGGGATAAAAGATAACTGTTGCAGTAAATCAGCATCTTGTTTGGGGTGAGGTGCAAGAAAGTCAAAGTTAAAGGAATACGATTCGCCCGAATAAGAAGTATTCATCTTTTTTCTTTTGAGAATTAATTTTCCTTGGTGATATTTTTTGACGATTGCAATAACTGAAAATTTCTGATTTTCCCAATAACCTCACCCCAATTCCCAATTCCCAATTACTATTTAACGCTGATTAGTTCTACGTCAAAAATCAAAGTAGAGTTGGGGGGAATAACGCCACCAGCACCACGCGCACCATAACCTAGTTCTGAGGGGATAATTAGTTGACGACGGCCACCTACTTTCATGGTGCTGAGTCCTTCGTCCCAACCTTTAATTACTTGTCCTGTGCCAATTTTAAAGCTAAAGGGTTTACCGCGATCGCGCGAACTATCAAATTTAGTCCCATTTTCTAATGTACCGACGTAGTGAACCTCAACGGTTTGTCCAGTTTGGGGAGTTGCGCCCGTTCCCTCTTGTAGTTCAATATATTTTAATCCAGAGGCGGTAGTAACAGCATTTGCTTCAGACATAGTATTGCTCTTTATTGGCGTATTGTTTTCTTGCGTGACAGTGGTGGTTGGTTGTGCTGGGGATGAATTACCGATCGCCGCATCTTTTTGACCGCTAATTTGGGTAAATACTAAAACGCCAACACATACCAGCATTAACACCACGCTGAGGAAAATTCCTTTCAAAATCAACCCTCTCTCTTTTAATTACCGATGATCAGATTACTGACAGAACACAAATTAGTTTAAATCAGAAATGATCTTTTAGCGCCATAGCTTATTTTCTAAATCCCGGACTTGACGCTCTAAACGGTCTATTCTCCCCCGTAATTCGTCTACTTCTGACTGACGGGCGACCCCCAAATCCTGCATCATGTTTCGCATTTGTCGCTGCATTTGCTCGTCCCAGTTGCCTTGTTCTGACTGTAACTGATGTACAAGATCATCCATGACTGCCTTTGCTTGCTCAGGATTGAGTTTACCGTCTTTTACCAGTTCATCACTCACTTCTTTGAGTTTGTCTGCAACTAAAGAAGTTGTGCCAATACCCAACATCATTAGCTGTTGCAACCAATTGTTACTATCCATACTGCCTTCCTCTGACTTGTTGCTAACTAAAAGCTTAGTAATTCTAGCCTACACATTTATTTTGTCAGTTGTCAGGAAGAAGGCAATAGGCAATAGGCAATAGGCAATAGGCAATAAATATTCTCCCTGCCCCCTACTCCCCTACTCCCCCTACTCCCCCTACTCCCCTACTCCCCTACTCCCCCAACTCCCCCAACCCCTCTGCCTCTTTACACCTGTATCCATCCGTGCATTGGTGCGATCGCTTTAGTGACTGACTCAATTATTTCTGGAGGTGCTTCTGAAAGCATGACACTAGGATAAACGGCGGTTCCCCATTGAGGATGGACAAGGACATGGCATTTATTTTGAATGGCGGGATATTTAAGTAAGGCTTGGGCTACTGCTGTATCATCATGGGGAACTAGGCCAGAATGAGATAGTAATGGATAACCTGTGCGGGGATCTATGAGGTCTGTTAAATATCCGCGATCGCGCAAATTAAATGCCACATCGCAACCAAAACGCATAAATTTTTCTCGCAGTTTCTCTTTTTCTTGTTCTGTTTCTATAGTCATTTCTTCTAAAGGATATTGTGATTGCTGCAAGACAACCACCACCCACAAAAACTGTTGCTGTTTCCAATCGGGTAATATCTGTTCGCAGTTGGCACAGATATATGGACTGGGAGTATGAATAGAAATCTCTACAGCTTGTCCTGTTTTGCCAACTAAATGAATCGGACAGCTAGGGTCAGAAATACAAACTTGGGGATAATACACCACATTAATTTGGTTTATGAAAGTTATTATTTTATCTTTGTTAAAAATAATAACTCTTAAATCTGCAAATAAATCATCAAATTTTGCAAATAGTTGAAATATGTTTTTTGTTAAAACTGCACATCTATCAGCATTTTCTGCCATTCTGAACTATTGTGGGGATTTTCTGCATCATCCTCCCAGTTTTGAGGATTATTCCCAATATATTCTTTAATATTACTTAAATGTGTTTCGTCCCTAATTATAGATTCATAATAATTACGTTGCGAAAAAGGCAGATCAGAATGATAACGAATTAAATTAACGCGCCGAGTCACAGAGGATTTAAACCCATTAATAAAAGAACCGAGCGAACCAGACTGTAGGGGCTTACGGCGTAAGCCCTCTTGGTTTAACTCCTTATTGCGTAAATCCTCATGGTTTAATTCCTCAATGCGATCGCACCTTCCCTGATCTTGATCCTGAATCCAAACAATTCCATGTAAATGATTAGGCATTAAAACCCATTCATCCAATTCAATCTCTTGCCGAATTGCTGATGATTTTAACCATTCTTGAACAACTATTTGGCCAATTTGATTTAGCTGTATTTCCCCCCGTTTAATATCACCAAACCAACATTGTTTTTTATAAGTACATATTGTGACAAAATAAGCACCAGCTTGACCATAATTGTAATTAGGAAGCCGAATTGAACGACGGTGATGTTTTTCGGGATCGAACTTCATATAACCAAATCAATAATTGTTAATCTCGTAGGGGCTTACGGTGTAAGCCCTCTTAATTTAAGATCATATACATCATATATGAGAAGGGCGCAACATGGAAGGGCGCAATATGGAAGGGCGCAATATGGAAGGGCGCAATATGGAAGGGCGCAATATGGAAGGGCGCAATATGGAAGGGCGCAATATGGAAGGGCGCAATATGGAAGGGCGCAGGCCCTGCGCCCCTACGGGTATTATGGTTTAGCCGCTGGTTAGTTGTTTAATATGAGCCGGGAATCTGCCATTTTGTAATGCTTGGACTGCTGTTCCCGAATCTTGTACCCAAAACTGTCTTCCAAAGCGGACAATTTCTCGGTGATCTCCAGCTTGAACAACACCAATGACAGGTATTCTTGATTTATCTTTATCCCCTGCTTGTGCTTTGAGAATTGTATTCAAACGATGTTGTTCTTCAATTGTTCCTGCTTGTTGTGGACTCAGTTCCACTAAAATCATTTTTACAGTTTCAACAGTTTCTGCGTCTTCAAGAATAAATTGCACTTGATCATCACGGCGATCTATCTTACCCCAAATAATCAATCTGGCATCAACTTCGAGGAGAGAACTAATGCGTTCATATGTTTTAGGAAAAACCACCGCTTCCGAAGCAGCAGATAAATCTTCAACTTGCAGAATTGCCATAGAATCACCTTTTTTGGTGACAACCTTTTTGACATTATTCAACATTACTACTGCACAAAGAATAGCATCATCTTTTTGTTCTCCCAATTGTGCTAAGTTAATAGGTGCAAGGACTGAGGATGATTGTCTGATAGATTTAAGAGGATGATCTGAGAGATAAAATCCTAATAATTCTTTTTCCATTCTCAATTTTTCTTGAGGTGGTAAATCATTGACAGGAGGAGCTTTTGGTGCAGATTCATAGGCATTTTTTTGAGGTTGATGATTATTTCCTGCCAATCCCCCTCCTAATAAATCAAATATATTACCCTGTCCACTAGCTTTGTCTCTAGCGCGGGATTGCGCCCACTCATAAACTAATTCTAAATCATGAATTAATTGGTTGCGATTAGCTTGAATTTTGTCAAAAGCACCGCAGTTAATGAGTGATTCTAAAGTGCGGCGGTTCATAGCACGTAAATCCACGCGATCGCAAAAATCCGCCAAAGATTTAAATGGGACTAATTCTCCTGATTCTTCCCTGGCTTCTAAAATTGAGGCGATCGCATTTTGTCCCACATTCCGCACCGCCGAAAATCCAAATAAAATTTTCCCATCCACCGGCGTAAAATCCAAACCAGAGCGATTCACATCCGGTGCATCAATCACAATCCCCATATTAGAGCAATTATCAAGATACTTCCGCACCTTGTCTGTATCCCCACTGTTAGCGGTTAGCAACGCCGCCATATATTCCAATGGGTAATTTGCCTTTAAATATGAAGTTTGATAAGTTACATAAGCGTAAGCTGTAGAGTGAGATTTATTAAAACAATTGGAAGCAACAAAACCATTTTTAATCACAAAATTATGGTCACTTTCCACACCAATATCATAAACATTGGCTTGACCGACATAAGTACGAGAAATTATTTTAACCATATCACTTAGCTTTGCCAAATTTGTTTATTTACATCTTAATAGCCATTATCAGCCACACAGATACCTTTACATTTAATACCATTTGTAGCAGTGCGTAGACAATGGTGACAGAGAACCTCTTCCTTCTCTGTTTCTTGATTCATCTCTATATTAGTCCTTACCTGGAGCTTATCTTTTTCGGTCTGGAGTTTGTCATTCATAAGAATAGATTTAATGAATTTCCATCTGCTGAAGTTTCTCTATTAAATCACCACGTCGGAAAGTAGCAGAAAGTTGTTGTAAAGAAATTTCCTGGTTTCCGTAAAGTGCTTGAAGCGCCTCTTGAACATCTCGCACTGAATCATTAAAATAATTCTCCCCATTTTGATTAATCAACTGATTTGCATCCTCAAAATTACGGTGGTTAATTTCCTCCATTTGCAGATTCATTTTTCTGAGAAGTATTTTCCCCATTTGCATGGCAATAAAGCACGAAGCATAACGGACACAAGCAGGATCATTAGGATGCGGGCGTTTACGTCGGTTTTCGGCAATTCTATACAACTGTACAGCTATGACGACTTGTGCGCCATTAAGCTGCTCAGTAAAAATTACATTATACAGTTTACCAAAATGCTCACGAGTGAAAAACTTAGCTTGATGAGGCTTTTGTCGCCAAACCGCCAGTATCGCCTCAGCCGCTACACCTGAAGTAATATCTGTGGATTTAGTGCCTGTATCAGAGCGTTTGCGGCGATAGTTAAATCCCAACTGTTGGATATCCATTTCCAGCCGCCGCTGTAGATTATCATTAGCTCGCAGGTCACGCAGATCCACAGGGTTCTGACTATTAGTAGCATAAGTAATTTTTTGCACTAAATCATCATTATCATTAGGTAATTGATAAAGCCGAACTAAAACATAAGCTTGGGTATTTTGTTGGCAGAAATTTGGGTCTTGAAGAGTTTTAAAAATGGTCATACAAGTTTGACCACCATTAATAATTTGCAGGTTCTCAACTCGTACCTGATAATCACCATTTTGCAGCGCGTTATAGGAAAAACTGTCGCAAGTTAAAGTGATGCCATTATTATAAAAATAAAAATTGTTTTTTTCATCGCTATTTAAAGTATCTCGAATACCCTCGTTGACCCGGTTGCCTTGCAACCCTAAATAACGGCGGATATTGCGTTCTAACAAGCGTTCTCCGTGTCGCTCAATCAAAGCCGCAATTTCAGTTATGGAAATTCTGCCCACCAGCACCCGACTAAAATTCATATCTTCAACTACAGCTTTGCCACTTAGTTGTAAAGTATCTTTAACTGGTTTAGAAGCTTGCAGAATTTTGATGAGATGTTCATGATTAATGTGTTCCCATGTCACCTGATCACCGAATCCAGATCGATCAATTGCTTCTTGAGAAGAGTCATTCCATTTTATGCCATTGTTACAAACTAATGCCCGCACCTGGGGAATATATCCATCCCGAATTAAACTCCGGGCTTCTTCTACTTTTGCAAGTAAGCGTTGATTAATATGCTCTAATTTTGCAGTGGGATCAAACAAAAATCGAATCGCATTAATGAGAGCCGTGATGCCATTTTCAGGAAAATTAGTCTTACCTTCTAGATTATTTACATACTTTACCTGAAATAAACTAACTGTAAACTCACCATCATATTCTTCAGAAATGTGCATGGCATCCACACCAAAATCTCCACCACCTTCGGTCAAACAATCAAAGGTATTAGAGTCTTCTAAATCTAGAATTGTTTGCACACAAAAATATACAAATGCCAAAGATTTAAGTTTGCCAGCATCATTAATATTTAATTCTTCCGCAGCCCGTTGTCGAATAGCATCGGTCACTGATTGCAAACGTTGATCAATAATAGAGGCATTAATATTCATGATTTTATTTCACGCAGAGGCGCAGAGAGTAAGAGTTTGAGAGATGGAACTTTCGACTTTCATACCCCAATTCAGCAACGCCTAATTTGTTATACTTCTTCAAAGTCAGACCACTCAATTCCTAGTTGTTTTATGGCTGCGCGTAAAGTTCCTAGTTTTAAATCGCGGCCACTCCAATCAGGAATTACAGTTGCTTGCTGAGTAATTGGATTAAACCACTTTCTATGTGAACCTCCACCACGTCTGGGGATTTCTTCACATCCAAGTTTAGATAATTTCTTAGCAACTTCTCTATAGTTCATCTGATGGAGATAATTGTTTCTATTAAAGCTGGTGAGTTTTGGTCTACAGATTGTAGGTTAAGGGGAAGTTCTTTACCTAAATCTTGATATGTTTCCAGAACTGCTTCAAAGGCATCTCTAACATTGGCTAAAACCTCATCCATAGAGTCCCCCTCGGTTATCAATTCTGGCAATAGTGGAGAAGTTACGGTGAACCCTCCTTCTGGTTGAGGTGTAAGCAGTAGTGGAATTTTGTAGAACATAATTGTGATTGTATAGTTGAGTCTATTCTATTTTAGATGTTTAGCTAAAAAACCACTAACAGATTTACCTGTGAACATAGAATATATACCTGCTATAATCAGTATCAGACCAAGGATGAAAACACCATGAGATAGACTCTACTCTGTTTACTAAGTGCTGAAACTAATATAATACATCTTCCAACACCATTCAAATGTACCAATGTTATAAAATAGATAAAAGCTCAACCCTAACTTTCCAATCATGAGTCTCCATCCTCTCTTAAAATTTGACATTTCTGAACTCAGCATTGCAGAACGTATCCAACTTGCTGAAGATTTATGGGACAGCATCTTAGAACAGCAAGAGGAATTACCCTTGAGTCCAGCACAACAACAAGAATTAGATCGACGGTTAGAAAATTACAAAAAAAACCCTACAAATGGTTCTAGTTGGGAAGAAGTTAAAAAACGGTTAGGATTCTCCCAATGAACTATAACCTAATTATTCAGCCAGAAGCAGAATACGATATCCAAAATGCTTTTGAGTGGTACGAATCTCAAAATCCAGGTTTAGGTTCAGAATTTGTTCGTGCTGTTGATGCTTGTTTGTCTGGAATTGGAAGACAACCTCTTGCTTACCAAGTTACCTACAAACAGGTAAGAAGAGTATTAATTCGCCGATTTCCTTATATAATTCTCTACGTTTTTGACCAAGATACTGTTTTTGTATTTGCTTGCTTCCATGCAAAACGCAATCCAAAACAGTGGTTAGATAGAATTGAATAAAACTTCTTTTCCTTGCCAAAGCCAATTAAATAATAGCATATCCCGTATGTTGCCTAACATTTTGCGGATGAAACCCTAAAACAATTTTATCTTTAGGAATTCCCGCAGCTTCTAATTCATAGGTAACACCATCTTCTGTATCATCTCTTTGTACCCAGACTTTACTATCAATAATGTCAAGATGAACTAAGCAACCGTGAATTCTTTTCACACCGTCCCAACCAATAGTTATTAATAAATAACTATCATTTTCACTATCAAAAACTGTTTTACATTCAATCACTCCATAGGAGTAAGGAATTTGTGTATAAGGTATTAACACTTCTTTTATAATCCGGCGATAATTATCTAAGGTATCCATTGGGTAATCCTCTCAGTATCAGAATTGAAAACAAGTAAGTTCAGATTTTCGCTTTCTCTTAAAAGTTTACCAATTGGTTCTTCAAATAAATCTGTGAATACAGTGTCACGGACTCCTAAATATAATATTCTATCAGGTTCTAGACGACTCATAACAGCACGATACAAAACAAATCCACCAATAGCATCTTTAAGATCAGCCATTTCCGAAGGACTGACAAAACTTTTAATTTCTACGGCAATTTTTTTAGTTCCTTGTTCTGCCGCTAAAAGTTGTTTTGCTCCTAAATCTACATACATATCTTTTTGACCCCATTTTAAATGTAGAGGGTCATTTGTAATTATCCAGCCTTCTTGAATTAAGGCATTTTTAACAGCATTGTGATAGATGTCCTTTGCCGGCATATTAAAATTGGCTTTTCCCAATGAACGTATAAACTGATTATCCAACCATAACTAATATTTTTAGTATAACTAAACTCTTAAAACTCTCTTTGCGCCTCTGCGCCTCTGCGTGAGACAAAAAATCTCCTGTAACTTCAGACGCAAATTCCCCAATCCCCACACCTGGAAATGCTAAAATCAATGACTTGATTCCTTAAAGAGAACAATTATGGCATCCATCCGCGAGTTGCACGAACAGATAATCAGTAAAGAACGTTCTGCCGTTGAAATTACCCAAGAAGCATTAAATCGGATTCAAGAGTTAGAACCCAAACTGCACAGTTTCCTCACAGTCACGACAGAACAAGCCTTAAAACAAGCTCAAGCTGTAGATGCAAAAGTCGCTGCGGGAGAAGAAATTGGCATCTTAGCGGGGATTCCCATCGGCATTAAAGACAATTTGTGTACCAAGGGGATTGTCACCACCTGTGCTTCCCGGATTTTGGAAAATTTTATCCCACCTTACGAATCCACCGTCACCCAAAAACTAGCTGATGCTGGGGGTGTGATGGTAGGTAAAACCAACTTAGATGAATTCGCAATGGGGAGTTCTACAGAAAACTCCGCTTATCAAGTTACCGCTAATCCTTGGGATTTATCCCGTGTTCCTGGTGGTTCTTCTGGTGGTTCAGCAGCAGCCGTAGCAGCCGATGAATGCGTGGTTTCCCTGGGTTCGGATACAGGGGGTTCAATTCGGCAACCTGCTTCCTTCTGCGGTGTGGTGGGCATGAAACCGACTTATGGGTTAGTTTCCCGTTATGGTTTAGTGGCTTATGCTTCGTCTCTCGACCAAATCGGACCATTTGGACGCAGTGTAGAAGATACAGCAATATTGTTGAGTGCGATCGCTGGCTATGATCCGCAAGACTCTACCAGTCTCAAAATCAAAGTTCCTGACTATGCAGCTAGTTTAAAACCGGATCTCAAACTTCGGAAAAAACTTAGAATTGGTGTCATTACAGAAACCTTTGGTGAAGGGTTGGATTCAGAAGTACAAGCCGCTGTCACCAAAGCCATTGAACAACTTCAAGAACTAGGTGCGGAAATTCATCCGATTTCCTGTCCCAGTTTCCGCTATGGTTTACCAACTTACTACATTATCGCCCCCTCGGAAGCATCAGCTAACTTAGCGCGTTACGATGGCGTTAAATATGGTTTGCGTTCCCCTGATGCAGACAATCTTTTATCAATGTATACCCGAACTCGTTCTCAGGGATTTGGGGCGGAAGTCAAACGCCGGATTATGATTGGTACTTATGCCCTTTCCGCTGGTTATTATGATGCTTACTATTTGAAAGCCCAAAAAGTCCGCACTCTCATTAAAAAAGATTTTGAAAAAGCTTTTCAATCAGTAGATGTGTTAATTTCTCCAACTGCACCAACTACCGCATTTCGAGCCGGAGAAAAAACTACCGATCCTTTGAGTATGTATTTAAATGATTTAATGACTATTCCTGCTAATTTAGCTGGTTTACCAGGAATCAGTTTACCTTGCGGTTTTGATAGTAAAGGTCTACCAATTGGACTACAAATAGTTGGTAAAGTGTTAGGAGAAGAGCAACTTTTCCAAGTAGCTTATGCCTATGAACAATCAACTAATTGGCATTTACAAAAACCCAAAATTGCTTAGAGGATGGTTGAAAAGTATCAGAATTAATCGAGATCCCCCCAACCCCCCTTACAAAGGGGGGCTAAATTCCTCAAAGTCCCCCTTTTTAAGGGGGATTTAGGGGGATCTAAAAATATTTGATACACCATGAGAGACCACCCTCTTAGTTTCTCACTCGCGGGGGTTTACGCCGTAAACCCCTACTACAGAGGTTTTACAATTATAGTGCATTGTAGCCCCCTCATCGCTTGCGGGGAGGGGGTTGGGGGTGGGGTTCTTGTACTTCATAATAAACTATTCAACAAAGAACTTTTCCAGACAGCGGACAAACATTTCCACACCCATTGGTAAAGCTGTTTCATCAAAATCAAATTGGGGATGATGATGGGGGTAATCTAATTTTTTCTCTGGATTTGCAGAACCAAGAAAAAAGTAACAACCGGGAACTTCTTGCAGAAAAAATGACATATCTTCCCCACCCATTGTTTGACATTCGGGAACGATACCAATAGGGGTTTCTACGACTTCTTCTGCTACTGAATGCACTAACGCTGCAATTCCCGTATCATTGATAACTGGTGGATAAAGATGAATATAATCTAAGTCATAACTTGCACCGTAACTTTGGCAAATTCCCGCAATAATTTGTTGAATGCGTTCTTTAAAAAAACCTGCCAAATCAGGATTAAAATATCTCACTGTTCCCCCCATTCTCGCGGTATCAGCAATCACATTAACTGCTGTGCCGGCGTGGAGTTCTCCCACTGTCACTACAGCCGAATCAATGGGGTTCACATTACGGGAAACTATTGTTTGTAAAGCATTGACTATTTGCGCTGCTACCACTACAGAATCCACTGTTTGATGAGGAATTGCCCCATGTCCACCTTTACCGAAAATGGTGCAACGGAACAATTCGACAGCAGCCATTAATGCCCCAGCCCGGACTCCTACAGTTCCCAATGGTAGATTGTTCCATAAGTGTAAACCGATAATGGCATCAACATCAGGGTTTTTAAGTACACCTGCTGCAATCATCGGTTTTGCTCCACCGGGACCTTCTTCTGCGGGTTGGAAGATAATTTTGACAGTGCCGCTAAAGTCTTTTCGGTGTTGATTGAGGTAATAGGCTGTACCGAGAGCGATCGCTGTATGTCCATCATGTCCACAAGCGTGCATGACTCCATCATGTTGAGAACAATAGGGAACTTGATTCTGTTCTTGAATAGGTAAAGCGTCCATATCCGCCCGAATTGCTAACACTTTGCCATTCCCAGGTTTTTCACCTTTAATAATAGCGACAATTCCCGTTTGAGCAATTCCGGCTTGATGGACAATTCCCCAATTTTGCAATTTTTGGGCAATAAATTCGGCGGTAATTTTTTCCTGAAAACCTAATTCTGGTTTTTGGTGGATCTGTCTTCTCCACTCCACTAATTGTGGTTGTAAAGCCCGAATTTCTAACCGGACATTTTTGAGATTTACTGTTGAAGCCAGAGGAAATGTAGAAACCATATTTATTAATTAATTAAAAATGAAAAAAACTCTTCCCCATTACCAATTACCAATTACCAATTACCTACAATATATTTCCCAGTCCAAAGCCGCAGCCACTTCGGCAAGTTTTTCCAAATCTCTAGGATTTTCTAGGTAGGGAACACAACCTAAAACGGGAATATTTGTTAATGATCGAATTAAATCTGGTGGCGTTAAATCAGCAATTTCTGACTCGGTGCGAGGTTGGGTACAATTGAGAATAATCCCCCGCAGATTGATTTTAGTTTGCCTAGCTAATGCTACATTAGCCACAGCACTAGCGATCGCCCCCAATCTCACCGGCACAACCAAAATAGTTTTCAATCGCCATTCACCCGCCAAATCAGCCACAGTCAACTCATTGGTAACTGGTGAACCTAAACCCCCCAAAGATTCCACCAACACAAAATCACGCTGTTTTTGTAAAGATAACAAAGTTCGCCAAGCGATCGCCAAATCAACTTGACGATTTTCCTTCGCAGCCGCAATTGGAGGTGCTAAAGGCGCTTGAAAATACAAAGGTGTAATTTCCTCCGCTGACTGTTCCAAATTAAACAGACTTTGGTACAGTTCCCTATCACCCACCCCCGATTGAATTGGCTTCATCATCCCCAAACTGCGCTGAGGATAATATTTTTGCCAATAAGCCGCTAAAGCTGCCGTCACCACAGTTTTACCAGCATCCGTATCAGTTCCCGTAATCAATAAAGTATTCAACAACGTTTTCCGTTAAAAATGACAACTTAATTTGCTTCCTTTCCTAATTTAGCCCTAATTAGTCCCATTAAAACCTGGCGTTGGTGTTTCCGTTGGCGTTGGTGTTTCCGTCGGCGTTGGCGTTTCCGTTGGAGTTGGCGTTTCCGTCGGGGTTGGTGTTTCCGTCGGGGTTGGTGTTTCCGTTGGCGTTGGTGTTTCCGTTGGCGTTGGTGTTTCCGTCGGGGTTGGTGTTTCCGTTGGCGTTGGTGTTGGCGTTTCTAAAGCCACATTCAAACTATAATTAACCTCTGCCACACCCCCGGACAAACCTAATTGAATAATATATTTGCCATCATTCGCTAATATTCCCTCATAAGATGTAGATTGTTGATCTTGAGTATTCACGACTTCACCATCAGCAGTTAAAATCGTCAGAATAACACCACTGTTCTCATTTACAGATACAACTAACTTTTCCCCACTCTTACCTTGCAAACTATATTGAACTAATTCATTTTCCCGCAGTGTTCCCTCAACTCTCGCCATATTAGACCTGTCTAATTTCAGCCGTTGGCGATTAATCACAGGTTCGCTATTAATCGGTGTTGGAGTTGGTGTTAATGTCATCCCACTAGGAATAACTGGAGAAGGAAAAGATTGTGGAGTTGTAGTCGTTTCTCCCAATGGACGCGGCTTACCTTTCAGTGAAGTTACCAGAGTCCAAGAACCAAAACCTGCTAAAATAATCACAATACAGCCAATACCCCCCAACGCCCAACCATTATCCAAAATAGAGCTACTTTGCCCAGAATCTACTGAAGGTTGCGGCTTTTCAGATGCTTTCGATATAGGTTCAGGACGGTGACCAATAGCAATAGTTTGTAAAGAAGATAAATTAGCTGGAGGTTGACTACTATAGCCTATGTTCAGCAGTGCCTGAGTCACATCAGCCGCACTTTGATAGCGTTCCCCCGGTAGATAACTCAACATTCGCTGTAAAACCTGAGCAAATTCTGGTTTCACCGTTGCCCATTTTTGCCAATTCCAGGTTAGTTGCTGCTCATCAAATAAATCTGCGGGTTCTTTCCCAGTCAATAAAACTATAGAAGTCACAGCTAACGCATACAAATCACTACTAGGATATGCCCTGCCCGTCTGCATTTGTTCGCTAGGCGCATAACCTAACTTACCTACAGTTGTTACTGATGTAGCACTTGATGATTGTAATTTTGTGGCTAACTCCTTAACCACTCCAAAATCAATTAACACAGGCAGAAAATCATTTTCCCGTAAAATTATATTTTCTGGAGATATATCTCGATGAATAATTCCCTTTCCATGAATATAACTAAGAACAGGTAATAAAGTTCTTAATAAATGCAGTACATCGGCCTCATTAAAGGTTTTTCCCAGGTCTTGACGTTCTTTGAGCAAATTGCGGTAAGTCTTACCAGCCACAAAATCCTGTACCAAAAATAACTTTTCGTTTTGGGCAAATTTTTCTCGAAATTTGGGGATTTGCGAATGTTCAATTTGATACAATGTTGCAGCTTCTCGTTCAAATAACTCCTGTGCTTTTTGCCCATGGGATGTTTCTGTGATTGGGGCAATTAATTCTTTCAGAACACAAAGTTCATTAAAGCGTCTTTGGTCTTCTGCTAGATAGGTTCTACCAAATCCCCCCTGTCCAATAATGTGAATTATGTGGTAACGATTTTGTAGGATAGTACCAACTGTAATCGGTGATTGCATGATCTATTAATTGAATATAATAGCAACTGAGCTAGAACTTAGTAAAAGCATCATCCATCCACAACGTGACACAATATGTCTCAATTGTAGCTTCCGTAATTTTCCTCAGTCACCCCGCCTGCAAGGAAGTGTATACTGGAAATAAGTCTTGCATTATTCTATTCTTACGTTCTGCCTTAAGTCAGGATGTGTTCAATATGGTAGCGTTTTTATACAGGTTGATTACCTTTCCTGTCTATTGAGAAGATGATAACATCAAATATAATCAACTTATCACTGGGGGATAAATCCCCTCTTACAGCTTTCATCCCCGACTTACAAGACATTGATACCTAAAAATTTTGGGGATTTTTAGGGATAAATTCCGGGGTTTTGAGCCTATCTTCTTATAAATCAAGCGGTTTAGTTCACGGCAAATTTTTCCAGGTCTGGGGATTTATTAAAATTAATATTTAATCTTCAGTTAACTGGGTTATTAATTGGTAATAAGTATCATAAAATAATTGTTTGCACGTTTGGTGCTATTTAATCATAGGTGTTGTAACACCCCAGAGCTAACTGGAAGATCAATATTATTTGTTTACTCAATTTCGGCGAAATTTGCTCAATCTCTGATGATATTTCTATGAATGCACTTCGAGGATCTGCTGTGCTAAGTTCTGCCACTTTACCAATTCAGTCAATAGCAACGGGACTACCTGACAATAATCGTCTGCGGCTTTTTTCCGGTTCTGCCAATATAGCACTGTCGCAAGAAGTTGCTCGTTATCTAGGTATGGACTTGGGGCCAATGATTCGCAAAAGATTTGCGGACGGAGAACTTTATGTTCAAATCCAAGAATCAATTCGGGGTTGTGATGTCTATTTAATCCAGCCCAGTTGTCAACCCGTCAATGATCATTTGATGGAATTACTCATTATGATTGATGCCTGTCGTCGAGCATCTGCACGCCAGATTACAGCAGTAATTCCTTACTATGGTTATGCTCGCGCTGACAGAAAAACAGCCGGCAGAGAGTCAATTACTGCGAAGTTAGTTGCTAATTTGATTACTGAAGCAGGTGCTAACCGCGTTCTAGCGATGGATTTGCACGCAGCCCAAATTCAAGGCTATTTCGATATCCCCTTTGATCATGTCTATGGTTCACCAGTTATCCTAGATTATCTCATTAGCAAAGGATTACAGGATATTGTGGTTGTTTCTCCTGATGTGGGTGGGGTAGCACGGGCTAGGGCATTTGCGAAAAAATTGAATGATGCACCATTGGCAATTATTGATAAACGTCGTCAGGCTCATAATGTCGCCGAGGTTTTAAATGTGATTGGTGATGTGAGAGGCAAAACTGCCATATTGGTGGATGACATGATTGATACTGGCGGTACGATTGCGGCAGGGGCTAAGTTACTACGTCAAGAAGGTGCAAGTCAGGTATATGCCTGTGCTACTCATGCTGTATTTTCCCCACCGGCAATTGAGCGATTGTCTAGTGGGGTCTTTGAGGAAGTTATAGTCACTAATACTATTCCCATCCCAGAGGCTAATCAGTTTCCGCAATTGGTGACGCTTTCTGTCGCTAATCTACTGGGAGAAGCAATTTGGCGGATTCACGAAGATAGCTCACTCAGTAGTTTATTCCGTTAATCAACCAATAACTATCATCCCAAAGGAAGAAAAAAGGAGTCAGGAGTCAGGAGGAAGAAAGAAGAAAGAAGGAGTAAAAGCATGATAACTTTGTACTTCCTGTAACCTGCAATATGCTGTAAATAATGAAGGATGAAAGTTTTCGTTCTTCATTTTTTGTATGCAGCTAATATTTCTAATTCGGAAACTACTCTTTCTAATTCTTCTACTAAGGGCGTAATTTGATGTTTCTGGAAAGCATCTGCGAGGGAACGATAATACCAAAGTGTGCCTGCTTTGCCACCTTGAAAACGTTCCCAAACTGCATCACCAATCATCCGATAATCTTTGAGAATTGAACGGACGTTATGGAGTTTGTCAGCGGCAGAAACTAGCAATACTTCTGGGGAAGCGGTGGCAATATGGGCAATATAGGCTTGTTTCCGGGGTTTCCAAGGGGGTTTAGGTGTGGTGTCTGTGTCTGTACAACCATCAACTATGGCGGTGACTTTATCCCCAAACCGCCGACGAATTTCTGCTCTGGTGGCTGCTCCGCCTTGGTCTTCTATGGCATCATGTAGTAGGGCTGCGATCGCTTCATCTTCATTAGCACCATATTCTAAGGCTATGCTGGCTACTCCTAGTAGATGGGTAATATAGGGAATATCCCCAGCTTTGCGTTTTTGCGTGGCGTGGAGTTCATGGGCGTAGGTAAGCGCTTGGGTAAATCTTTCTGATAGCATTTTTAGTTAAATAGGTATACTCAAAACGGCTTGATTGTTTGATTCTAAACGTAGGGGTAAAGCAAAAGCTCATTGGTGTCAACTTAAGTTAAAAATGGCTTATCTGTTTGCTTCCACACCCGCCCGGAAATGAATTTCCGGGCTAATAGCGAAAGTAAACTAAAGTTTACTCAAAAATTTCCGGGTTATTTAGTCATCTTCAGATGACTTCTGCTATTAGACTGGGAATTCATTCCCAGGCGGGCTACAGGTTTCACGTTAAGTTGACACCATTAAGCACTGCTAAACCCCTACACATCTGGGTTCTTTGTCATTTGGCAAAAGTTTAAATCTCACCCGTGTTTAGTATATTTCGGCGTTATTGTTAATTAACTGAAATTACACACTTCCAATCTCAAGAGAATAGCAGATAATTCATAACCACCACGCCATTCATACCATAGTCGAGGAAGATGTCCTTCTACTGCATTTTCACTAAAGTTTATTTCCGAATAATAACACCATTCTCTAGTAGTCCAACCAGCAAATAAAATTTGATGATTTCTCGTTGATCTCCATCCTACATATTCTCCAAATAGTACCCAATTTTCTTCGTTAAATACTCCAGCTTTTCCACCTAATTTTTCCCATATTCTTTTCTGGATGCTAAAACCAAAACGCCCTTTACTATATTTTACCCACAGTTGATCCATAGTTTGTAAGGCTTGACAAGGAAAATTTTTAATATCTTCTGCCATGAAATATCCTTGTTCTTGTAAACCCATTATTTCTAATATCTTATACTTTGTCCATTCATCAGCACTTTGCCATTTTTTGTTAATAAGCAATTCCTCTAGCTTACTATAATTATTTATTTTATTAAATAATTTATTAGTTAATAAATTGGGAATTTGCTCAATATTAACGACATCAATACTATGAATTTTTGTTACTTGTGGTTGTAAATCTATTTCATTTAAATCTAATAAACCTAACCACTCAGTTATTGACTGAGGACGATTTTCCGGCTTTATTTCCATTCCTTTAATTATTGCATGATTAACGCGATCACTAATACTAGAATTTATCTTTTTTGCTTCTTCTAATTCTGTACCAATTGCTCTCATTGGTGATATAGTTGGTAATTCTCCAGTTAACACAGAATACAAAGTTGCAGCTAAAGCATAAACATCTGTAAATGCTCCCCGTTTTGCTCTAGCATCATATTGTTCAATTGGTGCAAAACCATCAGATAATATTTTGGTATGGGTTTTGGTTAAATTCGGTGTAAATTCTCGCGCAATCCCAAAATCAATTAACACGGCTTCTAATTTACCAGAACGCAACATGATATTTTGTGGTTTAATATCTCGATGTAATAAGCCATTATCATGAACTACAGTTAATGCTGATCCAATTTGCTGAATATAGCGTAATGCTTCAGTTTCAGATAAAATACCTTGATTTTCTACTATAGTTCCTAAATCTTCACCATCAATATATTCCATCACCATACACCAAAGATCATTTTCATGAATGACTTCGTAAATTTGCACAATATGAGGATGACTACATTTAGCTAATTTAATGGCTTCGTTGAGAAAGTCTTGTTGAAATTTAGCAAAATCAGCACGTTTTTGGATTGTATCATTTAAAGTTTTGATAACAACGTAATTTCCCTGATTATCTCTAGCGCGATAAGTGATTCCAAAACCACCTTCGCCTAATTCTTTTTCTATGGTATATTTACCATCTTGTAATTGCTGTCCTGACAACCAACCCATAACCTGTAAACTTATAACTCTATAAGTTCATTTTGGCACAATATTTGCCGTAATTGACAATCTCATGCTTAGATAAAAATTATCCACTGCTACTAAATGTCTAAAATTTCTTTAAGAATGCCCTTTAAATCTGATTCAGCAGGACGTTTTGCAAATTGTTCGTGATTATAAATCCACACAAGCTTAATAACAAAATCATTTGTATTAACTAAATACATTAATCTAATTTGTCCAGATGCACCTTTGGATACTTTAAACTCGATTTTGTGAAATGACCATCCTTGAGATAATTCAATCTTTCCCGGTAAAGGTTCGTTACGGGAATTTATGGGATACTGTTCTTCAATTAAATCTTCTAAAATTTGGGCAACACACTCTACAAAATCGGATCTATAAGCTTTTGCGAGTTTTTTGAAAGAACGCTGAAAACTATCAGATTTTTCAATCGAGAAGGGAGTTAAGCCAGTCACGCACTTCTCCTTTTTGAATACGAGTTGATGATTCTGAATTACAAGCGTCCTTTAAAACTTGTCGCATGACAATTTGATAGCCTGGATGATCACGTTCTATCTGTTCTAATTTTTCATATCCTAATACTTTTAAATCTTCTAGTAAAATTACTGTAGTTGAAGCAGCTTCAGGAAGTAACCCTTTACGTGCTTTCTTCCAAGGAAATTCTAAATGAGTCATATCACTTAAACGATAAGCATGATAGCCCCCAAAATATTCCCATACTTCTTCTAGTAGTTGTTTGTTATCTTCAGATATTTCTGATAATGATTTTTGACTAGGTATAGGTAATTGTTTGGCTTCAAATTCGTTATAAAATCTATAAGCAGGTGGACATACAGGCCCATACCGCCATGCCTGGATTTCTTCTGGAAATAGTGGCTCATCATACATTGCTAAATGCAAACTTTGAGCATAGTATAAAAGCTTTTGAGATTTCATGTTTGTCATTTCTGCTTCTATACCATCTGTATAAGCTTTCATAATAAAGTAGCGAGCTACAGTTAGACAATCAATCATAATCAAACTCGCAAATCCAAATAAACTGACTACAATAAACTAGCTATCCAAATAATTTTTAACAACACCACACACGTCTTAATTATAGTTTAAACTAGATTTTTTAGTAAAAATGTACTAAAAAATCCCATTGATAGACTCTTCAACCTAAACCATGCTCTTGATATTTATTATCAAAATAACAATATTTGTGACAATTACGCTAGAATTATTAAAGGTTCGTTACAGATTTGGCAAATCATCCCCACTTCTGTTAAAACGACCGAAAATTAGCTTCTTAATCTAAAAACCTTAAAGTTTACCGAAACCCTCTATGACGCTCCCAATTCGTAACGTCGCCATTATCGCCCACGTTGACCATGGTAAAACCACCCTTGTTGACGCTCTCCTCAAACAGTCCGGCATTTTCCGCGAAGGCGAAGACGTTCCGGATTGTGTCATGGACTCCAATGATTTGGAGAGGGAACGAGGCATTACAATTCTTTCTAAAAATACGGCGGTTCGTTACAAAGACACTCTGATTAATATCGTTGATACCCCTGGACACGCTGACTTCGGTGGAGAAGTAGAACGGGTACTCGGCATGGTGGACGGTTGTATTCTGATTGTTGATGCCAACGAAGGTCCAATGCCCCAAACCCGCTTTGTGTTGAAAAAGGCTTTGGAAAAAGGTTTGCGTCCTATCGTTGTTATTAACAAGATTGACCGGGGACAAGCTGACCCCCATGTTGCTGTTGATAAGGTGTTGGATCTGTTCTTAGAATTAGGTGCAGATGAAGACCAATGCGACTTTAAATATCTATTTGCTTCCGGTATGGCTGGTTTCGCTAAGGAAAGCTTAGAAGCAGAATCAGTAGATATGCAGCCCCTATTTAATGCCATTCTTCGCCACGTACCTGCACCTGTGGGAGATCCTAACAAGCCTCTGCAATTGCAAGTGACTACCCTAGATTATTCTGAATATTTAGGACGGATTATCATTGGTAAAATCCATAATGGAACTATCCGCGCTGGACAACAAGCTGCTTTGGTAGTAGAAGATGGCAGCATTGTCAAGGGCAAAGTTACCAAGTTGATGGGATTTGAAGGTTTAAAACGGATAGAAATGGAGGAAGCTACCGCAGGTTATATTGTGGCTGTAGCTGGTTTTGCTGATGCTTATATTGGTGAAACTATTACAGATCCTAATGAACCTCTGGCTCTACCCTTAATTAAGGTGGATGAACCAACTTTACAAATGACCTTCTGGGTGAATGATTCGCCCTTTGCTGGTCAAGAAGGTAAACTGGTAACATCTCGGCAAATCCGCGATCGCCTATACCGCGAATTAGAAACCAACGTAGCTTTGCGCGTTGAAGACACCGACTCTCCCGATAAATTCCTGGTTTCTGGTCGGGGTGAATTACACCTGGGTATCTTAATCGAAACCATGCGTCGTGAAGGTTTTGAGTTCCAAGTATCTCAACCTCAAGTAATTTACCGCACAGTTAATGGTCAACCTTGCGAACCTTTTGAACTTCTAGCTTTAGACGTTCCCGCTGATGCAGTTGGTAGCTGTATTGAACGCTTAGGACAACGGAAAGCGGAAATGCAAGATATGCAGCCAGGTGGAGGCGATCGCACCCAACTAGAGTTTATTGTGGCAGCCCGTGGTTTAATTGGTTTCCGAGGTGAATTCATGCGGATGACTCGCGGTGAAGGGATCATGAACCACAGTTTCCTTGATTATCGCCCCCTTTGCGGTGATATTGAAGCCCGGAATAAGGGTGTTCTTATCTCCTTTGAAGAAGGTGTTTCTACTGCTTACGCGATGAAGAATTGTGAAGATAGAGGTGCATTCTTTATCAGTGAAGGAACAAAAGTTTACAAAGGTATGATTATTGGTGAACATAATCGTCCCCAAGATTTGGAATTGAACGTTTGTAAAACTAAGCAGTTAACCAACCACCGCTCATCTGGTGGTGAAGAACTGACTCAGTTACAAACACCCGTAGACATGAATTTAGAACGAGCTTTGGAATACATTGCTCAAGATGAATTGGTGGAGGTTACACCTGAATCTATTCGTCTTCGCAAGATGTCTAAGAAATTGGTGAAACGCTAATATCTGTAGGGGTGGGGTTTCCCCACCCTAATTAAATTGGCATTGCTGATTAAGGGTATGAATTTTAGTCTCACGCAAAGGCGCAAAGACGCAAAGGCAAGATTTTTAAAGGTTCAATTTGGAAATTTCATACCTCGATTCAGCAACGCCTTAAATTCATTCACAAGAATGATACAATCTTTGTTAGAGGGTTGTATTTTTTTATATATAATTAGATTGGATTAAGCGACAGCGCAACAAGGATTTTAATAATTAAGTTTAATAATGTTGGGTTTCCTTTGTCAACCCAACCTACATTTTCTTAAACTAAAAGTATTGTGTTGAGTAGAATTGATGAGCAAAACAACTATTAGTTAATTTTTTTTGTTCTCCATTATTGATTGTAGTCAAAAATTTGGGAATGCTTGAAAATAGGGATGAAATAACCTCTAGGGGTTGTGCAAATTTACATATCAAGCAGTTATTAGGCTAATAATCACAATGGCAAATTCAAACAATAAATTATTTACTCCTCGAAATGATGGAAATTATGTAAATACAAAAGAACAACAACGCCTACAAGCATTATTGAACCTGGGTTTGCAACAATCAGAAATGATTCCAGTATTTGAAGAAGCTGCTCAAACTGCTGCTCACTTTCTAGAAGTGGAAATTTCTATTTTAGGATTTATTGATCAAAAATTTCATTGGTTCAAATCGGCGGTGGGCTTATCTCGGTTAGGATTAATGAATGATTTAGCTTCTAAACGCCAACTTTTACGTCGGGAGTCATTTTGTTCTCAGGTAGTAGAAACTTTAGCCGAGTTACATCATGGACAAATTTCTATTCAAGGTTCGGTGGAGTCAGGATACCGTTATATAGTATCTTTGCCATTAAAGTTTGCGACTTCTTCAGCAAGTAGTTAAGGAAGTTTCGTAACTTACTAAATATGAATTTAAACGATTACTTGATTACACTGATGTTTTTGAGAGCTTTTGTCTTTGTTTAGGTAAATTTCTGATGAAAAAAGGTTGTCATCAAAAATCCAAAATTCAGCCAGTAATACTTTTGAGTCATTACTTTTATCTTTTATACGATTCAATGAATTTCATGAGAATTTATCCTGCGATCGCATTTCATGAACACAAAAATTTACCCCTGTTAATGTTGGGGGTATCAATGGCTTATTTCCCCAATGATTCAAGTCGTGAAAGCCATGAATTAAAGTGAGGGCATTTATTCCGAATTACTTCTAGTCCAATTGATTCAGCTAATAGTGGTCCATAAGTAGATTTTGCGCCTTTATAATCAGGAAATTGGGCAATAATACGTTTACTGGGGGCTGTTTCCTTGCTATCATTAATCAACTCAGGAGTTTCATATTTATCGGCAATACGTTTGAGTTCTTCAACTTTGTCTGAGCATTTATCATAAAAGGACTCAAAACAAGTAGGATCAGAAAAAAGGTAAGCCTCGTATTCATGCAATTGAATATACGGGACGAATCGCCGATCATCAATATCGTCAGCAAAGCTTTTCTCCAAAAACTCGACTCGTTTTATGGGATTTTGACGCATGATTTCAGCTTCATCTAATCCCGGAAAATTATGATGAATTGCATACAGATCAATCATCGTTGTAAAGAAAGCATCTGTATTTTTATCCCCAGTAAGCGATCGCAAAATATCATCCTTCATTGGCTGATAATCACCATAACCGCTACCACCACGATTAGTTTTACCCTTTTTTCTTCCATGAGCAATGAGTCTAGGGTGGTGCATAAATACTTGATGTTGCGCCAGATATGGTTGCAGGATAATAGAAGCAAATGTTTGTTCTGTTTGTCCTTCTGCAAATAAATAGAGTCTTACCATTAGTGTGGACCTCCACCAATGATATTTTTTTCCCAAATTTCTCCTAAACTATATTCTTCTAACCAAGTTTCTAATTCTTGAGGATTTAACCGCTTAAATTGCGATTCCTTACCTACTCTATCTACCGTAATTACATCTTCAGGATTAAAGTTATCTAAAAAAGAAGTAGATTGGGTGCTGATGAGAATTTGTGTATGATAGGAGGCCTTACCAAACATCGCAGCTACAACATTGAGCGCGTAGGGATGAAGACCCAGTTCCGGTTCATCAACAATTATTAGTTCTGGGAGGTCTTCTTCTGGCTGCAAAAGCAACGTAGTCAGGCAGATAGCACGTAATGTACCGTCCGAAAATTGGTGTGGACCAAATACTTGATCTGAGTCTTTTCCCTGCCAGTTGAGAATAACATTATTCGCTCTAGGCTCAAGAACAAAATCATCGAAAAATGGGGCAATTAAACGGATCGTTTTAATAATACGCTGATAGGCTGTATTATGATATTCACGAAATCTCAGAAGTAATGCGGCTAGATTTCCAGCATCAGACACCAGCGAGCGGTTGTCATCAATATAACAGGATTGACGAACTCGCGCGGTAGATGACGTATCGTGAAAGTGGTAAACACAACAGCCATTGAGCAAATGTTTGATAGCGTTGGCAATTGTTGGCGTACCTTCTTGTGCTGCTTTGTTGATTTTTGTTTCCTGATGTCCTGCACCTAACGAGTAAGTGGTTGAAGGTTGAGGTAGGTGTAAGCCGTTTCGCGTCGCTGTTTCTTCAGCAAATATCAAAGTATCACCTGCCGCATGACCTAGACACATGGTATAGATAATATCCAAACTCCCATTGTCAATCTTGAACTCTAGTTGTGCCTCGATTTGCGGTGTTATCTTAGGTCCAAAGTGCAATAAGGATTGAGCGTAACCGGATATGCCGATATATTGTTGAAGTCGCCCGGCCATCATCTCATTCAGCATCTTAAAAAAGGAAATGAGATTACTTTTACCTGCTCCATTAGCTCCAATCAATATGTTTAAAGGACGCAACTCAAGATTCATAGTCTTAATGGACTTGAACCCCTTGATAATTATTCGTTGTAGCATGATCAACAATTAATATTTATACAAAATAATTATATATGTAGACGACGTACAAGGATTGAAAAAAGGTGCGTTAGGCTAAAGCCATAACACACCCCAATTAAACTAGATTACAAATAAAACTAAGGATACAAGCCCCGATCATTCAAAGCTTGCGCGACTCTACCTACACCCAAAGTATAAGCAGCTAACCGCAGATTTACCCCCCGTGCTTGCGACTCATGAATCACCTTGCGGTAAGCCTGAACCATCAAATGTTCCATTTCCCGGTTGACTCGTTCTTCGTCCCAGAATAGGTAGGAAAGACCTTGTACCCATTCTAAATAACTGACCACCACACCCCCAGCATTGGCTAAAATATCCGGTAACACGGTGACACCTTGGGCTTCTAGAACGCGGTTAGCTTCCAAAGTCACTGGACCATTAGCCGCTTCTGCGACAAATTGGGCTTTTATTTGATGGACATTTTCTGCGGTAATTTGGTTTTCCAAAGCGGCAGGAATCAGGACATCACAAGGTAAAGTTAATAAGTCTGCATTACTAATGGGTGTTCCTTGGGGAAATCCCACCACACTGCGATGGTTGGCCGCAGCGTAGGCTTTGACAGCAGAAATATCAAGACCATTTTCGGCAAAGATACCCCCACTAGCACTGGAAACAGCGATAATTTTTGCTCCTTGTTGGTGTAGTAATTCGGCGGCTGCCCCACCTACATTACCGAAGCCTTGAATTGCTACCCTGACTCCTACGAGGGATTTACCGTGATCTGCAAGTGCTTCACGAACAATAATCATCACACCGCGTCCAGTCGCCATTTCTCGTCCCAGGGAACCACCAATAGATAATGGTTTACCTGTAACTACTCCGGGGACAGAATGACCAACATTGACAGAATAAGTATCCATCATCCATGCCATTTCCCGCGCTGATGTTCCCATGTCTGGTGCGGGTATATCTACGGATGGTCCAATGTCTTTAATTAATTCGCTAATATAACGGCGACTAATGCGTTCTAATTCCCCCACACTGAACTTTTTGGGGTCTATGGGAATTCCGCCTTTGCCACCACCGTAGGGAATGCCTAACAATGCACATTTCCAAGTCATGAGCATGGCTAGGGCGGATACTTCTCGTAATGTCACTGCTTCATGGTAGCGAATACCACCTTTATAGGGTCCTAAAATATCCGAATGTTGTACCCGATGTCCAGCAAAAACCCGCACTTCCCCATTATCCATTCTTATGGGAATGGAAACTGTGACAACTTTTCGAGGGTGACTGAGTATTTCTACGATACCTTGATCTAATTTTAATTCTTTAGCAGCCCATTCTAAATAGCTACAGGCTTGATCATAAGGACAAATATGCGCTGGAGAATGATTTTCTATAAGTGGGAGAGACGTTGTCACCATAATACCTACTCCTCATCACCGTATGTTTGTGAACCGGACTGATATGGTTAGCTTACCCTCTTTTTTGAAAAAGATGTCAATTTTGTAGTTTCTGTTACAATTTTATTTCGATTTGTATGCAGTAAGACGCTTGGGCAGATAAACTATAAAAATATCGGCGTTGCTGATTAAGGGTATGAATTTTAGTCTCACGCAAAGGCGCAAAGACGCACTGAGGTTTGAGTTTTAAAGATTCAATTTGGGAATTTCATACCTCGATTCAGCAACGCCAAATTTTGATGACTTGGTTGGGTGACGCAGAAGCTTTTCCCCAACCTATATTAATTAAATGAATGTTTCAGGTGTAAAACTCCCGTGTAAGCCATAGGGAATATGATGTTTGAGGTGTAGTCTTGCAATTTCACCTTTTTCCAAATTTACAGCATCTAAAATTACCACATCTGAACGATGATGTTCTGCATCATAAACTAAGGCTATTAGCCAGCCATCATCTTCTGTTTGGGAATTTGGACGAGGAATAAAAATTGGTTCACCGATAAAACCTGCTGGTGCAGCACTCCATAATTGTCTTTGTTGTAACTCTAAATCAAGTTTGAAAATTGCTTGTAGGGGTGCATTTCCCGTTGATTTATGAGCCGCAGCCGTGTATAGATAACGATAGGATTTACCGACATGATGAGGGTGCATTGTGGGAAATTCACAAGATCGATCATCTATTAAATGATTTTCGACTGTATTGGTTGGTAAATTCAGATTAAACCGCCAAAGTTTGCCAGGAGAATTGGCATCAAAATCTGTTTCTCGATAATCGCTATTGGGTTCAACTTCTGGTAATGATTCATAGCAAATAGAATCAATGATAATTTCATTACCCACTTCAAAAGCATTAACATGATGGAAAATAAAACCTGCCTGAGTTTCTAAAACTTTGATTTTTTTAGTTGGGTTTTGGCGAGGAATAATGATGATTTTTGTAGGTTGATTTTTTTGGACTTTAATACATTGGGCGGCGCTAGATATTCCCAAAGCAAAAGGTATGGGGTTAAAACTAACAGGATTTTGGAAGAAAATACAGTAATTTTCTGTAATCACAAAATCATGAATGAAGCAAAAACCAGCAACGCTATGATTTTGTTTATTGGTGATTTCTCCGTCGGTATTTAACTCAAATATGTTAATTGTAGTTGATAGTCCTGGTGTAATAGCGAAATTAACTAATGTACCATTTGCATCAATTCGCGGGTGGGCGCTAAAGGCTTCCCCTTTAGATAAAACACCGTTGAAGTATTCATTCCCTAATGTTTCTAGAGTGTGCGGATTAAGTAAATAGGGTTCGGATGCTTCCCATAGTGCTAATAGTTTTTTACCCCAATAAATTACATTAGTATTAGCAATATGTTTGATTTTGAAATCAAAGATGTTAGCTAACCAACCGCCCAGTTTTTGTGTACCAAAAACACCACGATAAAGAATTTTACCCGCTTTTTTTTCTGCTAAATAACCTGCTGTGGTAACAAAGCGGTTACGAAAATGGGCGCGGCCATTGGTAAATGTAATGCGGCTAATCATGCCATCACCGTCAAAGGGATGATGTAATTTTTGCCCATTAATATCTAGTAAACCAGGTCCATTTCTAAATAATGTTCCTTGCAATTCTGGTGGTATTTCTCCTTCTATATCATCAATCCAGTAATCAAATTCCTGGTGAAGAGATTCATATCCTCCTTGCCAATCTTTGAGAGTATAGGATTTTTGGAGATTTTGCTGATCTTGAGGTTCTAATATTTGCATTTTTTCTTGGCTATGGTAAGTTTTTTCAGAAAACCAGGGATGTAAATATAGAGATAAATCTAATTGTCTTCGAGATTTTTATCTATTAAATAAGTACATCATTATCAATTCTATCATCTGGTAGCAATTTAACAAAAAATATGGGTATCAGAGAAGTACAGCTAGTGAGAATGATTAATAACCACAGGGAGTCAAATTGATATTCTGTGATTCCTAACCATTTCATCATGATTGATCCTAATGCGTAGGAAACTGTTCCTGCTACATTAAATACAGACATGATTAACGCAAAAAATGTGGCTTCTATGCCGGGAGGGCAAAGCTTTGTTGATAATACTAATATGGGCATGAATACAATTTGCCCAATCACAGTAATAATCAAACTATCACCTAAGCTAAACCAATGATCATCTATGCCTAACATTCTGTTGGTGTGCGTTACTAATAATAAATTCGTCATTCCTAAAGCTGTGGATAGGAAAATACCCGCAGTAATCATAGTTCTAAAGGGAATGTGCTTAAAGTAACGTTGGAAAGCCCAAACTCCAACTAGGGAAGCAAAACTCGTCACTAACCGAATTCGTCCTAAAAATTCTGGTTGAAAGTGGAGTTCATTAGTTGTGAAATAGAAGAATGCTGATTCAGTTTTTGGTGTAGCGTGCCAAATAAATATAAATAATGTGGGCAACCAAATTGTTTTTTGAGTAATTGCTTGGCGGATTTTTAGTAGTTGATCTTTTGTGTTGTTGCTTTTTTTGTGATCTTTATTAATAGGTTTTTCAGTAATTAACCAAGCTACAGATGAAATAATTAAAGGAAATAATGCTGTTATTAAAAATACTATACGGGTGGTAAAATATTCTAAAAGTAACCCGCTAAGGTAAGCTGTACATAAGGCACCAATAGCTGAACTACCCCAACAAAGAGATTGTAAAGAACCTATTTTGGCTTCTGATTCGTTTCTGGCTCTTTCAACTACTATGGAATCAACTATCACATCACTAATAGCCACAGAGACAGAAGAAAGTACAATCATAATTGTGGCTGTTGTACTGGTATGAGCGACTGTTCCTAAACATCCCCAAGCTGCACAGCCCAGAATTCCTGACATAACTATGTAAGGTTTTCTATGATAACCAAATATGGGTAAACTATCGGAAATAAACCCATATAATGGCTTAATCATCCAAGGTATAGTACAGATTCCCATAATTGTTGACATCTGCACGGGACCTAATAGTAATTCATCTTTGAGAAAAAAGCTGACAGCTAAACGCGATAATGTCAGTATACCTTGAACAAAATAGATGGTAAGAATTGCTATTAACTCAGCACTGGGTTCGTTACCTAAGAGAATTTTTTTGGTTAGTAAATCTTTGAATTTGGGTAAGGTAGGGGAGTCATTTAGCATTTGCATGAATAATGATTAAGTTTTATTTACTTTTATATCATAGATTTTTAAATTGAGGATAAGTTTTTATTAATTATGAAACTATAGGAATCCGGTTTGATTCTGTCAGTCGAGCGATCGCCTTTGGCGAATTTTGTATAGAAGAAACTTTCTTTTTAACCGTGTTCTCTGTATAAATGGTTATATATAAAACACATTAATTGACAATTTCCCAGGGGATGTGACTGAACATTAGTTTTTTGTAAAGTAATATTACAAACCTTGGAAATATATTGAGAAATTGTTCTTGAGGCAAACATAGATTTAAGGTAGAAGCTATAGGACAAAATTGAGGCCAGTTTTAAAATGAACACAAATAATATTCAAAACTATCGCTTTGTCTGTACCTTAACTTTTGGTGATATTTACGGTCAAATTATTGTTTGGTTAATTACGATTACTATTAGCTTGGCATCAGCTTTAGCACTAATGGGCGCAAAAAGACCTGTATACGCTTTAGCTACGGTAGGTCTTGTGGTTCTTTTATCTCTACCTTTTTTACTTTTCGCCTTTGTGACGACTTTATTAAATAATATTGAACTCAATGCTGTAGAGCCAAAAACCAAGACAGAATCAATACAAAGTAGTATTTCACAAAACCCAGTCCAAGTAACTAGCTAAAGGGGATTTCACCAATAGACATTTGGTAAAAATTAAATGTGTGTTTGCTACAACCCTTGTAGAGAAGTTACATGAAGCGTCTCTACATTTTTTTGCACCAGATGTCAAATTTACAATTTCTCTATTACCCTGTCTTGTAGATGGGGAATTTTTTTTTAATCGGTGGTTGATGATGCTTGAACATGATGTAATTATTGTTGGTGGTGGTTTGGCTGGCTGTCGGGCTGCGGTGGAAATTGCCCGGACTGACCCTAGTTTAAAGGTAGCGGTAGTTGCCAAAACTCACCCAATTCGCTCTCATTCGGTGGCTGCTCAAGGTGGTATGGCGGCTTCTTTAAAAAATGTGGATGGTACGGATTCTTGGGAAGCTCACGCTTTTGATACTGTCAAGGGTTCCGATTATCTGGCGGATCAAGATGCGGTGGCAATTTTGACTCAGGAAGCACCGGATGTGGTGATTGATTTGGAACATCTGGGGGTATTGTTTTCTCGTTTACCTGATGGTCGGATTGCTCAACGGGCTTTTGGTGGACATTCTCACAACCGCACTTGTTATGCGGCTGATAAAACTGGTCATGCAATTTTACATGAGTTAGTTAATAATTTGCGCCGTTATGGGGTGCAGATTTACGAAGAATGGTATGTAATGCGCCTGATTTTGGAGGATGGCCAGGCGAAGGGTGTGGTGATGTTTCACCTGTTGGATGGGCATATTGAGGTGTTACGGGCGAAGGCTGTGATGTTTGCTACGGGGGGCTATGGTCGGGTTTATAACACGACTTCTAATGATTATGCTTCTACTGGTGATGGTTTGGCGATGACAGCTTTGGCTGGTTTACCTTTGGCAGATATGGAGTTTGTCCAGTTTCATCCTACAGGTTTGTATCCTGTGGGTGTGCTGATTTCCGAGGCTGTGCGCGGTGAAGGGGCATATTTGATTAATGCTGATGGCGATCGCTTTATGGCCAATTATGCCCCCAGTCGCATGGAGTTAGCCCCTCGTGATATTACCTCACGGGCAATTACCTATGAAATCCGTGCCGGTCGTGGTGTAAATACTGATGGTAGCGCGGGTGGTCCCTTTGTCTATCTGGATTTACGCCATCTAGGTAAGGAAAAAATCATGAGTCGTGTTCCCTTTTGCTGGGAAGAAGCCCATCGTTTGGTCGGTGTAGATGCTGTCACTCAACCTATGCCTGTGCGTCCTACCAATCATTATTGTATGGGTGGTATTCCTGTTAACACTGACGGACAAGTTAGAAGTAATAATGATAGTTTTGTCGAAGGCTTTTTTGCCGCTGGGGAAACTGCTTGCGTGTCGGTTCACGGAGCAAATCGTCTAGGTAGTAACTCCTTATTGGAATGTGTAGTTTATGGTAAAAGAACTGGGGCGGCGATCGCTAATTATGTCCAAAATCGGCAATTACCATCCATAGATGAAACACGCTACATCAACGAAGCCAAACAACAAATACAACTCTTAATAGACCAACCAGGACAGTACAGAATTAATCAAATCCGTCAAGCTTTTCAAGATAATATGACTGAAAATTGTGGCGTTTTCCGCACCGACGAAGTAATGCGTCAGGGATTAGAAAAAATCGCCCAACTACAACAAAAATATTCACAAATATATTTAGATGACAAAGGAAAAAGCTGGAATACAGAATTAGTTGAAGCCTTAGAACTACAAAGTTTAATGGTAGTTGGACAAACCATTTTAACTTCCGCCCTCAACCGCCAAGAAAGTCGCGGCGCACACTTTAGAGAAGACTTTGCCGAAAGAGACGATAATAAGTTTTTACAACACACCATGGCTTATTATTCACCAACAGGAATTAATATTCAATATCGTCCCGTCACAATCACAATGTTTGCACCAAAAGAGCGAAAATATTAATCAAAATCATTCCGTAGGGGCGCAGGGCCTGCGCCCTTTTCCGATATTCTAATTCTAGATGTCAGCTTGGAGAACCTGTTTTACCTCTGCAACTGTGGTGACTAGCACCTCATCTAAATTCAGAGATTTACAAATTCGGTGAGCTATTTGACAAACTAGACGTTCTGCTTACCCCTATTAACAAGCTACTCCTTATTAAGACAGTCTGTTTTCATGTATTTAGACCACACTCTTGATTTCTCTATGCGCCTCTGCGTGAGACAAAAAAATGTGGTTCATTTACCCGAAAATCGGTGTAATGGCTAATATTGCCTAGTTTACACATTCAAACCCACCCTAATCACTGATGCCGTATATTTTCAAGCTTTATCACCAAAAAAAGCTACTTATGCTTAGGTTGAAAATTTGGTAGTTCTACAGATGCTAAAGATTTGCGTCCCTTGGGTGGTCGTCGGGGATAAATCAATGGTGAAGGCGATTTATGGTCAGATTGATTGTTAGATGTATGATTATCCAATAACTCCGGCAAAATATCATTAGTTGGTAAAGATGCTGTTGCTGGGGAATTGTCTAACCAATAATCTTCCATTTCCTCAGTATGGATCTGATGGCTGAGGGAATGAGAAATCACTGGTAATTCCTGTATTAGTGATAGTGAAAAATCTTCCTTTCCAGAATTTTCAGTATTAGCATAAGGATCAATTTCCATTTGCAAATCCTGTTGAATGATGATTTCTGGTTGTGGATGATTTTCTGAATTAGATACTAAAGCTTCTAAAATAGATGTATCACCTTGATGAATATTTGCATCTGTCCCTGTTCCCTGGTCTGTTTCTTCAGATAATGGTGTAATAAAAAAGCGATGAATTATTCCTTCCAGTTGTTGGTCTAGAGATAATAGTTCAGAATCATCTCCAGTTGTTGAGGGCATAGTTGCTTCATTAACCTGTATAAGATCGGAAATGACTGGTTCTGGATGATGGGTATAGTTTTCCGAAGTTGTCACTGTAGACTTAACCCAAGAACTATTGACAGACTCATTCACAGAATCTGTTTCCCCTGTCCAAGGTCGAATAGGTTGAGCGTTGGGAAACAAAGACCGGGCTTTTCTGGAGAATCGGGTTTGTTTGTGGATGACATCATGGGGATGATGGATATGATCCTCCAGGTTCTCATGGCTAGGAATGGGTGTATCTAGACATTTTTCCAAAGCCGATTTAAACTGCATGGTCTGTCGTTGTTGACGCATAAGTCTAGCCCGCAACTCACGACAGGTATTTTCCGAGTGTAATAGCTGCTGGGACTCTTGACTGTAGTTAGCTTGCAGAAGCGAACATTCTCTTTCCAAATGTGCTAACCGCTGTTGGCTAATTTGCAAATTAGCTTTATAATTTTCAATACAAATTTCTTGTTGTTGAACTGTTTGGACAGATGTTTCTAACTGCTGATACAGGGAATGAATTTGTTCTTGACCAACGGAAAGTTCTTGATTTTGTTGGATAAACATAGATTCGGTAACAGTAGACCGAGTTTTGTGCCAATGCAAAATCTTTTCTGCTTCAGCTAATTCGGTTTTTAACTGCTCGACCTGGGCATATAGATGATTATTAGCTGTAGTTAATTCTGTATTTAACTTCAGTAATTGCTGAAATTCTAAGTTGATCTGTGCTTGTTGATCAATATTAGGTTCTGCAATCCAGTCTTGTTGGTTGCTGTCTTCCAATTTTTCCATAACTACGGTTTCACATTGACAATCTGTAGTTGGCCGATAGCGTGGCGTTAGCTTGATTAGAGGTAAATTTGTCACGGTCATATTGTGATGATTCACAAATACGTAGCCGTTATCAGTTATTTACACAAAGAAAAATTGACTCTTGATATTTGACAATTGTTAATTATCAGTTGGCAATTGTCAATTACTTAAGGTAGCCAATGGGGATGAAAGCCCACTAATGGCAGTTGTTCTGGTTTAATATCTATGTTGATATTATCAGGGATGGGTAGCAAAGGCATTAACCAAAGACTACTACTAGCAATGGGTTCGCCGTCATCTGTTTTTAAGGTGTTAGCGGGTAGTTGGGCTGTGTTGTTGGTCACGGGAACTACTTGGTCAAATAAGAAGCCTAAACCGTCGGGGGCTAAATGGGTTTGCACATTGCGTTGAGCAGCGGGTAAGAGTAGCAATGGTTTTTGTACTCCTGTTTTTAGGTTAATGGATACCAAGTAAGGCTGTTCTATGTATTGTTCTTTAGAAACCAGTTGTGTAACTAAGCAGTAAAGGTTAGGGGAGGCTGGGTCAAACTGACAGCTAAGAATTGAGCCTGTTGTTTTTAATAGTTGTTTTTGTACGCCTTGGTTGGTGACTAAAAACAAATCTCTTGTATAGTCGGTGTTAAATTTGACCATTGCTGCCTGTGAACCGTCTTTAGAGAAGGCTTGTACTAAGCCAAATTGAGGCAGAAAATCCAGGGGTTTACTGCTGTTACCTTCTAAGGATACAATTGCTGTTCCTTGTCCTTGAGAAACGGCTACGGCTTTGCTGTCGGGTGTAATCAGAAAATCTCCACCTGGTTGTCCTTGTAATCGTTTGGGGGTGGGTTTTTCGCCGGAATTGTCATTTTGGGTGGATAAGTACCAGAGGGCAAAGTCACCGGGATTATCTCGTTTACCTCTTTGAATAACGATGATTTGTCCATCTGCGGAGAGGTCAAATTTGAGGTTTTGATATTCTTTGTTATCTAAAATTAGGTCAACCTTACCTGGGGCTGCTGTTTCTTGACCAATTTGATTAGGTATGCCTGTGGTTACTGTATAAAGTTGGGCGGAGAGGAGGTCGGGATTTTTGGCGGAACGGGCGGAGAAGAGGATTTTTTCACCATTGGGGAATGGCTCAAAATCCATAACAATTAAGTCTTTGGGAGTAAGGACTTTTTTTTGTTCTTGGGTTAAATTATAAAGTACCAACTGCCCTTGGATTTCTGGCGCAGAGCCAATATAAAGGATGGCGCGATTGCGGGTGGTGAAGTTCCCTGTAAAGGGCTGCATGACGCGGTTTTTCCCTTCGGCTTGAGAGTATTTATCTTTGCCTTGTTCTAATTTGACTTGGTACGTTGTTCCGTAGGGGGCTGGGGTGAGGAGGGTATAGACCATTCTTCTGCCTGTCCAACTAATTTTCCCGGCTAGGGGTGGATCTATTTTTAAGTTCTCCTCAATGCTTTTGAAGTCCATTGGCCGACTAAAGGTGAGGGAGAAGGAGAGATCCTCCGCGCCGATTTGTTGGTTTTCCCAGGTAAAGTTGCGGACGCTAGGTTTGACTACATCGCCTTTCCAGATGATCAATCCGATGAGCATACTCAGTAGGAGCATGACTGCGATCGCAATTCCGTCTAATGGTTGTATAAGTTTATAGGATTTGCTCATCTAACGATTTTGGATTTTAGATTTTAGATTGATGATCCTGACTAATAACTGTAAGGGTTTTGAGGTTGGGGAATTTTTTTCAGAGAGTTGGCTTTGATTGTTAATTGACGTTTTTCGGCGACTGTTTGTGTGGTCATTTGTCCTTCTATTTCTAACCATGTATCAGGCGGATACTGTTGCCGTGTTCCAGATATTTGGACTGGTAATCCCACGGGATAAGCATCTGCGGCACAACAACTGAGAACAAATCTGGCTAAAAATATATATTCTTCACTGACGTTAGGTTGATGAATCACAAATCCCTGAACTTTTGCCTTTTGCCCTGTGTATGCGTCCGGTTCAGGATAGACATTCAGTGTGCGTACCCAGTCTACAAGCGATCGCTCTTCTGGGCGAACTGTAGCCCGAAATGCTTGAGGTTGAGCGCGACTAGCACCTGTTGATTCAGTGACACCCCGATCTAGGGCTGTTTGACTGGCAAAGACACGGGGTGTAATCATTAACCCTAAAATTGCCGTTGTTAGTAGTAAAAAACTGCCCCAACCAGGGGGAAATAAGTTAATATGCCCAGGATTAGATATTTGGGGACGGTGACGGTTTTTCCACAGTTGCAATCCTTTGGAAAAACCAATGATTAATAAGGCTATTCCAGCTACAACTACTAACCAAAAGAAGTCCGGGTGGATTAATAAGTAGAGTTTGCCTGTTAGCCAATATTTCAACATGAGAATACCCCAAGCTGTAATGGCTAATACATCTAGCCAAGGGATGAGTTTATTTGGGGCTTTAGTTTGGGAATTCAGCATTTTTGGGTGTCACAGATGATAGAGGCAGGGGGCAGGGAGTAGATGAACAGAAATTATTGACTACCTTTTTCTTAATCTTCAGTTACTATATTCTCACTTTCCCCAAGTTTAAACCCTATACCTCACACCCCACATTTCCGAGGTAAAGGAGAAAATTCTGATGAAAATGGGACTGAATCTCAATTAGATGACGTGCAGATTCAGAAATAAGGTGAATAAGAGCGTCAATTGTCCAGCTAAGAAAAATAGATAGATCAGGGCTTTTGGCTTAAAAATTGATAGCATCAAACCAATACCTTTAATATCAATCATCGGTCCAAATACTAAAAATGCTAACAATGACCCGCTAGTAAAAGTGGAAGCAAAAGATAGGGCAAAGAAGGCATCAACTGTAGAGCATATTGATACAACTGCTGCTAATACTAGCATGGCTAAAATTGAGCTAATTGGCCCAGCCCCAAGACTAAGAATCAAGTCACGGGGGGCTAAAACTTGGGTAGCGGCAGCGATCGCACTTCCTAATACCATGACTCCGCCTAATTCCCGGAGTTCTTGGAAAATATTATCTAAGAGGGAGCGGAGTTTCTCTGATAAGGGTTTACTGAGGTTAGAAATTGCAGCAACTTCACTGTAATTATTGTCTATGCGTTGTGATGCTCCTGTTCTGCCGCCGAGAATATATGTTCCTGATTGCAATAAATTCGGTGTATTAGTTTGGGGTTGTAATTGAGATTGTTGTCCCCTGCGGTTTGTTTTCGGTGGTGCTGGGGGGTTAAATTTGAGATAACGGGCGATCGCTGGCTGGAGAAAAGGAACTAAATCTGGTTGAAAACTGAAGATAAAACCAATAATAGTCGCAATAGCCAGGGAAAATACCACTCTTAACACTACTATTTCTGGTTGATCACGGAATGCCGTCCAAGTTGACCAAATTACAATGGGGTTAATTGTTGGCGCTGCTAATAAAAAGCCAATTGCTACTGGTGTGGGTACTCCCTGCATCAATAACCGTCGTGCCACTGGCACATTACCACATTCACAAACTGGAAACAAAAAGCCGATCATACTGCCAAATAAAGCCCCCAATAGGGGATTTTTGGGCATTTTCTCCACCAATTTACTTTCATCAACAAATAGTAGTAATAGACTGGATAAGAACACACCCAGCAGTAAAAATGGCATCGCCTCCACTAGTAGACTGAGAAATATTGTAAAACCATTGTTCAGTTGATTCATGGGCGTTGTATTCAACAGCAGTTCTGAGTTTTAGGGTTTTGTCTTGTCATCTTATTTTTGAGTCACCTATACGGGGATCATTGATGAAACTACTAAAAGTCGATCTCATTATAGTCAGGCAATTATAGCAGTCCCCAATAATTTGTGAAAAAATTCTCTGTTTTTTAACTTTTATTTGGTGAATTTACAACTTAGAGACAATAAATACATACACCAGAATTCAGGTAAACTGAGGCGGAGTAAAGGCTTTGTCTTGTATCTTTCCCCCAACTCCCCCAACTCCCCCAACTCCCCCAACTCCCCCTACTCCCCCTACTCCCCTACTCCCCCTACTCCCCTACTCCCCAACTCCCCCAACTCCCCCAACTCCCCCTACTCCCCTACTCCCCCTGCTCCCCTACTCCCCTGCCTCTTTTTACCGACTGACTCTATAAGCGCTCATGGGTTCTTTAATAAAGCGGATGTAAAGATGCCTAAAGGTAGATTTAATCACACGGGGCATGGCAAAATCTATGGGCATTAACTTTTCCGGTAATTGCCAATCTGTAATTTGTAATAAATCGGGGGATAAATTCGGAAAGTGAATATCACTTAATTCTGGACATATTCCCAATCGTTGTGAAGCTGCAACCGTGGGAACTTGTGCAGGTGCAACTTGGAGAACTTCTAACATTGCTCTATCTAAGGCAAATACATTACTTGATGCTGCTAAAATTTCTAAATTCCGAGGTTCTCCCCCACTTGGTCCATTACCTTCATGACCAATAATTCCATCTAAAATTGTTAAAGTTGGATTAATTGCCCTGGCAGTTTCTACTAACATTTCTCCAAATTTGTCAGCATCTTTGCCAGATTCCATGTGCCACCAAGCTTTCATTTTCCCAGGAACACAGCCAAAGAGATTTTTTACTCCTAAAGTTAGAGTTAATTGCATATGAGATTTCACTTTAGGAAGATTAATAATCACATCTGCTTCCATTGCTTCCTTAGATAAAAGCAAGTGATTAAAATTATCGTTTACCGTTTGATAACGTTTACCATGAAATTCCACAAGTGGTAACTTCAGTTCTTCCAAAATTGGTAATAACCCATTGGCTATAGCCACACCCTTAGCACTACCAAAAGCGGGACTATCTCCTAAAAATGGATTTCCACCCACTGCAATTACCATTTCGGCAACGGCACGCACTAATTCTGGACGGGTGGTACATTCTTTAGTCGGACGAGAACCGGTGAGTAAGTTGGGTTTGAGTAAAACGCGGTTTCCCGGTTTCACAAAAGCAGCCATACCCCCTAAAGGCTCTAGGAGTGTTTCCAATGATTCTTTTAAAGCTTCCTGTTCGTAAGATTTAGCCCGAATGAGACTAACAGATGGTTTTTGTGTTGACATGGAAAATAATGGCGTTATATTACATTCAGCATTAATACTGTATCAAAAATTCAACTATAGTGGAAAAATTCTTGAAGCCTCGACAAAGATGAAATCTAGAAAACAGTTAAAGTAAGAAGTTTTATGAAATAGTGATTTTGCTAATATTTATTTTATTTCTCAGGGTAGATGAAACAGCTAAAATCACCCTCACAATATTTACGCAACCTATTTGAGAAAAGTATCATCTATTGCTGATTTGTTGAATAGACAACGCGCAAACTTTGGACTAAAATGATGAGAGATGCGATCGCCATTAATAGCCCCCAAAACCAATAAGGTAAAAATAAATACCTCTGCATTTGTCCTGTATCTGATAATCCTAGGGGACCCGCAGTATAACTAAATAAATAATCAAGTTGGTGATAGGTACTGACACAAGCCTGCACACCTAAAAATTGAATTGCAAACCCTTGTACCCAAAGAGGTGTTTTTAACGCAATTCCCAATATCATCAAACCTAACAGGGGAATAGCCACAAAGCCAAACCAAGAACGCACCCAAATTAATGTAGACAGCAGTAAAAATCCACCTAAAATTTTTAAACTCAAAGAAGTTGTTTTCCAACTCCCAGAAGCGAGAATTAAGCTGGCACCGGCAATAGGTGGACCCATTGGCCCCGCAGCCGCTACTAAGCCGATACCAAGGTATCCCCAGGTGTTACTTAAAGTATAATGAGCTACGCCAGAACCGTTACCAAAAATTTCTAGTTTTTGAAATTGTCCCCCCAACATCAAAGCCATCAAACCGTGACCCATTTCATGAAACCAAGTTGCTAAGATAGAAAATGGGTATAAAATGTAATTACCTATGGGTATCTGCCACATAATTGCTGTGACTATAGCCGCTGCTACTAACCAGGTTAGCCCCATTTGTTCTACTTCTGTTGGTGTTTCTTGAGTAAATAAAGGTTTGAACTTTTTACTGGGTTCTCTCATTAGTGACTCTCTCCTGTCCATAATTACACTAATTAGCTGAATATTCTTACATCTATCCTAATTTACTTCTTTGAGCAAGTAGGAATAGCAAATAAGAGGAAATGGTAATTTATTCCCAAGTAGCTGCATTCCGTAACACAGTAGGAATTTCACCTTGTGATAAGGGAAACTCTAACATTGTTTCTTTATAACCTAAATACCCAGATTCAGTAAATGACAAAAGCATTCGTTCTAGTGCTAACCAAACTTCTGATTCGTATTCCCAATCATGATAACGTCTAGCACGTCCAGCAATGGAACGTAAAGCCCAAAAGTAGGAATTTCTAACTACAGAACCGCCTTTTTTAAATTCTGGTACGTCTTCATGGTGAATAAATAAAACATTATTTTCAATTCTGGCTCTCATACTCATAAAACAAATATTCTGTAGGGGCGCAGGGCCTGCGCCCGTTGAACCCCAGGACTGCGACCATTCAATAGCAAGAAAGAAGAAAAAGTTCCTTATTATAGACTTTTATAATAAACCTTTCATCTCATTGCCAGTGCATACCGCTATAGCTGAATGCTTAATTTATTTTCACCTGACTAGCTGCTTTTGTCGCCTTTTCTCTAGCTTCTTGAATATCCCCACCTTTTGCTAAAGCCACACCCATGCGACGATAAGGATGAGCAGTAGGTTTACCAAATAACTTAATATCTACATCTTTTTCAGTTAAAGCTTCAGCAACACCAGTAAAAGTAATAGAATCAGATTTTTCCGAAGCTAAAATTACCGCACTTGCAGAAAATCCTAACTGTTCAATATGGGGAATTGATAAACCTAAAATAGCTCGCAGATGTAATTCAAATTCATTCAAATTCTGAGAAATTAATGTCACCATCCCTGTATCATGGGGTCTGGGAGACAGTTCTGAAAAAATGACTTCATCTTTAGTAATGAAAAATTCAACCCCAAAAATTCCCGCACCACCTAAAGCATCAGTAACTTTTTTAGCAATTTCTTGAGATGCTAAAATTTTATCTTCAGAAATAGCTGCGGGTTGCCAAGATTCTTGATAATCACCTCTTTCTTGACGGTGGCCAATGGGAGAACAGAAAATTGTGGGTGCGTCCCATTGTTTAATCGTTAGTAAAGTGATTTCAATTTCAAAATTAATAAATTCTTCAACAATTACCTTTTGGCTATCACCACGAGAATTAGAAATAGCATAATTCCAAGCTTTTTCTACTTCGCTGCTATCATTAACGACAGATTGACCTTTACCAGAAGATGACATTACAGGTTTGACAACATTGGGAAAACCAATTTTTTCAGAAATAGTAATTAGCTCTTCTAAAGTGACAGCATAACCATATTTAGCAGTTCTAATTCCTAATTCTTGATGTGCTAATTCCCTAATTCTGTCGCGGTTCATGGTGTAATTAGTCGCCGCTGCTGTGGGAATAACTGTAATTCCTCTTTGTTCAAATTCTTGTAATTTTTCGGTTCTAATTGCTTCAATTTCGGGAATAATAAAATCGGGTTGATGTTTATTGACAACCGCTTCTAAATCATCAGCACTTAGCATAGAAATAACTTCTGCACAATCAGCTACCTGCATAGCAGGAGCATCCGCATATCTGTCCACAGCAATGATATAATTTCCTAGACGTTGAGCAGCAATGACAAATTCTTTTCCCAGTTCTCCTGAACCAAGCAGCATTAATTTTTGGGGTAGTTTTAGCTTCTTAATCATAAGTTCGATACCGCAGATGTTGATTTAAATATCTTGTCATTATTTTACATAGTTTGGGGATTTTTGCCGAGGAGGTTGGATAAAAAACAGGACAATTATTCAAAATACTGTTGACAAGTTTCCAAGTTTCGGTTATTTTTTAATTATAGTGGAAATCTGTGCGCCCATATATATAGGGTTTTGTTTTCCCGAAAGTATTTTTGTCAGAA
>NZ_VILC01000016.1:63090-67284 GCF_009712065.1 Aphanizomenon sp. UHCC 0183
GCAATTTTCATCACCAAACAAACCATCTATAAATTACTATCCTGTTAATCCTTTAATCCTGGATATCCTGATTCAGACTTAATAATTTTCTGTAACCCTTAAATGTTACAACTTACAAGTCTCGACGCGAGAGAAGAGACCCCCTACGACCCTATAATCTCCATAATACACCCACCCACCACCCTTACAGGGGAGGTGTCCTTCTGGTGATTTTATATTAAAAGTAATATCTTTGTAATATAACCAGTTCCCTACTTTTCTCCATCCCACCTTGTCCCCGAACTGTCTCCAAATTTCGCTGTTATATTCTCTCGTTCCTCCTAAACTTTGATAAATCCGTTTCTGAACAGAAAAACCAAATTTACCATCACTGTATTTTACCCACAACTGGTCAATGGTACGAAGATCTTCACAGGGAAAATTATCAATATGTTTAACATCTAAGCAATCTTCCTGCTTCGCAACCGCTAACATTACATCTGATGTTTCCACGTCTGCTTCTTTCCATTTCCCTTGTGCGAGGTAGTCACGCAGTTTCCTGTAGTCCATTCCGCAGGATGATTTTAGTCCCCCCTCCTCGCTTGCGGGGAGGGGGTTGGGGGGTGGGGTTCTTACCAAACCCAAATTTTCCCGAAACTCCAACACCGTCGGAGTCCGGTTTTCCGGTTCTATTTCCATCCCTGCTAAAATAGCATCATTCACCCTCTGACTAATGCGAGAATTATAATGCTTTGGTGCAGGTAAAGGTTCATCATCATATTTCCGGTTTTGTGCGGGTACGGGACTAAATTCACCCTCTTTGTTGAGTCCATCAGCCGTCAGCAGATAATATAAAGTAGCAGCTAAAGCATAAACATCGGTATGGGGTCCAAAACTCCCTTTGCGACGATATATGAAAGGTTAAGCAACAACTTCTACTGGTTTTGCTTCTGGTAACAACCGCTTTACACCTTGCTTGACAAAAGCTTCCAAAACAGCCATTTTTTGATTTTGCTGGAATACAGTTTGCAAAACTTGATGCAGTTTGTCGAGATTTAAAGCGCTTGCCGATTCTAAAGCAATTTCTTGCTGTTCAAAATATTCAACTAAACTTAATCCGGCTACTCTGGTTAGGTAAGCAGCGCTAACTCCTTCTACCATTCCCCCAGCGACAAAGGTAGCAACATTAGTTTTCATAATACCCGTTACAGCCCTAGTGGAAAGTTCCACTAAACCTAATTTCAACATCAAACTTCCCATAGTTCCAGCTACTTGTTGCGCTTGTTCTAAGGAAATTTTCTGCTGATATATATTACCTAAATCTATCACCATTTGAGCCGTAATCGCCGCAGTTGCGAGAATATCTAAAGCAGGTACAGGGTTAGCAAATGCCGCCGCCGCTGCAATCCACTGATATTGTTCTACAAAGGGTGTAGCTTGATCTCTTCTCACGCCATTTAAACAATTTTTAGCTTCAGCTTTCAGTAATAATACTTTGCGATTTGTAGTATTACAAACTAGTTGTTCTCTCTGCTGTCCCACAACTTCCCCTATTTGTTGTGTCAACTGCTGGATATCTGGCGTTGGTTGTTCCATCCATTCTTGGAAAGAACCATCTTCTTGATGTTTTCGCACTTTCACCGGTACGGGAGAAGCCGCAGTCCCAACTACATTTGCACCAATGCGCTGCTTTAATGATTGTAAAACTGTAGCGCGTTCGTCAGGTTGATATTGATCCTGTTTGTTGAAAACCAGCAAACTTGGTTGTTTTGCAGCTTTTAGCTGTTGTAAAACCTGAAATTCTGAATCTGTTAAATCACCGTTTGTCAGAAATAAGACAAAATCAGATTTCTGCATTTCTGATAAGGTAACAACATCGGAGTTTTCACCAACTACCGAAAACAAAGGCGCTGTTTCCGAAAAATGTAAAGACAGTCCCGGAAGACTTGGGGAAGTTTTTAGAACTTTAATAACTGTACTTTTACCTACGGATTTCCCACCAGTAACGGCAATGAATATTTCCTTTCTATTCAATTCTAAGGGCAATTTAGCCAGTTTTTCGCGGAGAATTGCCAGGTGAGGATGATTGGCTGCTTCTTGAGAAAGCTGATTAATTATTACTTCTGTTTGAGCGATCGCTCTTTCCACAACTGCTCTATCTGCAACTATATCATTTAGCTGTTCACCTAATTGGGGCTGATTTTTTTTCAATAACCACAAACCCCCACCGACGGCTAAAGCACTCAGGAGTCCGAATTCTCCCACTTGCACTATTGAATTATGCCAACTGTCTAACATCCACAGGGAGAACGATAGTCCTAGTCCTCCCACTAATATTGGTCGCTGTAACTTCACAATTGTGATTCTCCACACGAGGAAAAAGCTTTTACTTCACTTTAGTCGAAAACCTGCTACTCAGATTGCGGTTGGTGAACAAACATCTTTTGATGTTGGAGATTTGCAAGCAGCTAAAATCATGTTTCTGCTATGTATAAACAATACATCAATTTTTCTTGATTAATTTGGATATCTGATGGTAAGGTAAATATTGACATATCAACTTTTTTTGAGATAATAAGTACATAGGATCAAAAGTCTGCTCACTAATTATACAGGTGAAATCAGTGAATAAAACAGCAAGCCAATTAGTCTTAACTTTCGGAATACTAGCATTGACAAGCAGTTTTACAAATACGCTTGGTCTTGCCCAAAATATTCAAAAACCAAATGAAGCGACAAAAGTTACTAACTCTGCCACTGACGCACTTATTAAAGTAGATGGTTCTAGTACCGTATATCCCATTACCCAGTCCATAGCTAAAGCATACCAAGCCAACCTAAAAAATAATGGTCAAATACAAGTAAATATTTCTGGTACTAGCGGTGGATTTGAAAAATTTTGTACTCGTAAAATAGATATCAGTAATGCTTCTCGACCAATTAACCAGTCAGAAATGGCAGCTTGCAAGAAAAATGGCGTAAGTTACATGGAATTACCCATAGCTTTTGATGCCGTAACCATTGCTGTTAACCCCCAAAACACTTGGGCAAAAGACATTACAGTAGCCGAATTGAAAAAAATCTGGGAACCTGCGGCTGAAGGAAAAATTACAAAATGGAATCAAGTCCGAGATTCTTGGCCAGACCGCCCAATTAAATTATATGGTCCCGGTGGTAAGTCTGGAACTTATGATTATTTTACCGAAGCAATTGTCGGTAAAGCCAAAGCCAGTCGCAAAGATTACACAGCCAGTGAAAATGATGAAGTTTTAGTTACTGGTGTTAATAAAGATCCTAATGCTTTGGGTTACTTTGGTTATGCCTACTACCAAGAAAACAAAGATAAGTTAAAAGTTTTAGCAGTTAATAGTGGTAAAGGTGCTGTTTTACCATCACCAGAAACAGTAGAAAAAGCCAAATATCAACCACTTTCTCGACCTCTATTCATATATGTCAATCTTCGGTCTAGCAAAAACAAAACTTTGGTGTATAACCTTGCGGATTTCTACATTAAAAATGCGGCAAAAATAGTCAGTTCTGTTGGCTATGTTCCCTTATCAGAGGAAGCTTACAAACTTAATTCTATCCACTTGTATAAAGGCAAAGCCGGAACAGTATTTGGTGGTAAATCGGAGTTTAACCTAAGTCTTGGGCAATTGTTACGCAAACAAAAGCAATTTTAGTAATTAATAAACAGGAAAGGAAAGTAGGATTGTTAAGTTTTCTCCATTGATTCTTTGTATTTGGGTTTTTGAACGCTGATGATATTGATCATCTACATCTACAGCAGCATAAAGTAGTCCAGCGTCAGCAATTATAAGTAGGTTAGCATTGAAAATCGTCGTTATGGCAAGGCAAGAGGCACTCATGCAAAAGGCAAGAGTGAAGAGGGTTTGGGAGATTTTACTTTTCTTTACATAGATTGGTTTTATTGTGTTCACCTACCTAGCTCTCAAGGTGTATTAGGTGGCAATGATTGTGAATATATTTGTTCAGCGAGAATTTGATCATGATTTACTGAAGTATTCAAAAATCCACTTCCCTGAGTTGCGAGAGTAAAGTTGATTTTATTTGTCTGAATCAGAATGTCCAGGATTTGAGGATTTTCGGGATGTTATTGGATGATTTTTGGTGGGAAGTTGGTGATTTTTTTTTGTCTGAATCAGAATGTCCAGGATTTGAGGATTTTCGGGATGTTATTGGATGATTTTTGGT
>NZ_VILC01000016.1:67696-75936 GCF_009712065.1 Aphanizomenon sp. UHCC 0183
TTAAATCCTGGTTATCCTGATTCAGACTTAATATTTTTATGTAACCTTTAAATGTTACAGTTTACAAGTCTCGACGCGAGAGAAGAAACCCACAACTCGAAGACCACCCACACCGTCTCTCTTCCCACCCAAAGTATCCGTACCTCAACGCATAGTAATCTGGTGTATTGAATTCAACATTATTATAAATCCAATCATTAAATGCATAGTGAACAAATGTTGGAAGGTGTCCTTCTGATGCTTTCTTATCAAAAGAAATATTTCCGTAGTCTATGTAGTGCAACGATTCTCCCGTTATCTTCTTTCTCCACCATCCTCCCTTTTTTCTCCTATAATTTCCCCGTGCTGGGTTCTAAGGCTTTGTAGGTAGTTCCAAAACCACCGCTACTCAAGGGTTTACCTTCAATGATAAATCTACCGTTATTAATTTGTTGCCCTGGTTGCCAAATAATCATACCCTTGTAGATATGGTGAATATTAATTCAATTATATCATGGTAATTATATCATGGCGTTGGTTATATTCCCGACTTCTTGAGAAATAGAAATTAAGCTACCCCATAACCAGTATAAGGACGTTTGTATGGTGGTTGTAAACCAAAAACAATATCCTCTTTTGGTACTCCCATATTGACTAATTCTTGAGCTAAATCTGTTTCTGTGGTATTTTGTTGAATCCAGATTTTGTTATTCTTAATGTCAAAATGAATCACACTATGATAAACCCGCGTTAAACCGTTCCAACCGACACGAAATAATTGATAATGATCATGAATGGTATCAAAAATCAATTCATTATCTATTTCATCATATTTAGGTTTAAATTGACTATGTTCCTGGAGTATGGTTTGAATATATTGACGATAATTTTCTAAATTTGCCATTTGACAATTACCTCCATTATAGGATTATAGACTATGATTTTAACTTTATGTCTTTCTACTGCTATTTTAGCAAGTCGAGTTTGAAAAAAGGATTTGTAAGTTTCTTCGGGAACTGCTAAATATAATACTCTTTGTGATTCTGTTTCTTCTAACATTATTTGATAATTGAGAAATTGTCCTAATGCTGTATGAAATTCACTTACTGCTGAGTTACTAGCAAAACTTTTAATTTCTACAGCAATCTTTTCTTCTCCTTTTTCGGCTGCAATTAATCTTTCTGCACCTAAATCAATTTTCAATGTTGTATCTTCTAATTCTACCTCTAATGGATCATCGGTAATTAACCATTGTTCTTTTTCTAGTGCTGTTCTAACTGCTTGATGAAATAAATCTCTTGCTGACATAGTTATTTAGGATTTAATTTATTTGTCTGAATCAGGATGTCGAGGATTTGAGGATTGTTAGGATGTTATTGGATGATTTTTGTGGGGAGTTGGTGATTTTTTTGTCTGAATCAGGATGTCCAGGATTTGAGGATTTTCAGGATGTTGTTGGATGATTTTTGGTGGGGAGTTGGGGATTTTCAGGATGTTTTTGAATGATTGTTAAACTGCCTTTAGCGTGAATATATTCTAAAGCCTGACCAATTTGATCTATATATAATAGTGCTTCGCTTTCGGTAAGTTGTCCCTTTTGTCGAAGATATTGAGATAAAGTTACTCCATCAATATATTCCATTACCACGCCAAAAAGCTCACCTGCTTGAATGACTTCATGGACTTTGAGAATATGCCTATGATCAAAACCTTTAATTGTCAAGGCTTCGTTAATAAACTTAACCTGTTGTTCTGCAAAGTCTTCTCGCAATTGCATTTGCTGATTGAGGGTTTTAATGGCGTATAATTTACCCGTGCTAGGTTCTAAGGCTTTGTAGGTAGTCCCAAAACCACCGCTACCCAAGGGTTTACCTTGAATGATAAATCTACCGTTGTTAATTTGTTGCCCTGGTTGCCAAATAATCATACCCTTGTAGATACAGTGGAGATTAATTTAAATATATCATTGCGTTGCGTTAGATCCCCGACTTCTTGAAGAAGTCGGGGATATGAAAGGTTAAACTACAACTTCTGCTGATTTTGCTTCTGGTAACAACCGCCTTATACCTTGCTGTTCAAAATATGCACTAAACTTAATCCGGCTACTCTGGTTAAGTAAGTAGCTTGGATTAGTTGATTAATTGTTACTTTGGTTTGGGCGATCGCTCTTTCCACAAACGTTCTATCTGCAACCAGGAAAAAGCTTTTACTTCACTTTAGTCCAAAACCCGTTACTCGGATTGAGGTTGGTGAACAAACGTCTGCTAATGCTGGAAACTAGCAAGCTGCTAAAAACGTTTTTTCTGCTGTGTATAAACAATACATCAATTTTCCTTGATTAATGTTTACATCTGATGCTAGAGTCAATATTAACATATCAACTTTTTTTGAAATGACAATTAAAGTAGGAATTAATGGATTCGGACGCATGGGCAGGTTGTCCGTTCGTGCTGCTTGGGATTGGCCAGAAATAGAATTTGTTCACATTAATGAAACCAAAGGTGGAACAGAAGCCGCAGCACATTTACTCAAATTTGATTCTGTACATGGGCGTTGGACACCAGAAGTAGAAGCGGTCGAAAACCAAGTTGTTATTGATGGTAAATCTCTCAGTTTTACTGAATATTCTCAACCGGGTGAAGTTCCTTGGGAAGATTTTGGGGTTGATATAGTTTTGGAATGTTCTGGTAAGTTTAGAACCCCCGCTACCCTTGATCCATATTTTAAAAGAGGTGTGCAGAAGGTAATTGTTGCCGCACCTGTTAAACAAGAGGCTTTAAACATTGTCATGGGGGTAAATGATCACCTCTATGAACCTGATAAACATCATTTATTAACAGCAGCTTCTTGTACTACTAATTGTTTAGCCCCAGTCGTAAAAGTAATTCATGAAGGTTTAGGAATTAAACATGGAGTAATTACCACAATTCACGATAATACTAATACTCAAACTATTGTAGATGCACCTCATAAAGATTTGCGTCGGGCTAGGGCTACAAGTATGTCATTAATTCCTACTAGCACAGGTTCAGCTACAGCTATTGGTTTAATTTATCCAGAATTGAATGGTAAATTAAATGGTTTAGCTGTGCGTGTACCTTTGTTAAATGCTTCTCTCACAGATTGTGTATTTGAAGTTGTGCGTCCGACCACAATAGCCGAAGTTAATGATTTATTAAAAACTGCATCTGCACAAGAACCATTAATAGGAATTTTGGGTTATGAAGAACGTCCTTTAGTTTCTATTGATTATAAAGATGATCCTCGTTCTTCGATTATTGATGCCCTTTCGACAATGGTTGTCAATGAAACCCAAGTGAAAATCTTGGCTTGGTATGACAATGAATGGGGTTATGTTAACCGCATGACTGAATTAGCGCGAAAGGTGGCTTTAAGTTTGCAAAAATAATGGTTTTCCATGGGTGGGTTTTCTGTCCTACCCCATAAAGATTTTTTGCACCCAGAGACGGAGAGAGAATTTTAGTTTGTATTTACAATTTTGAATTTTTAATCATGGCTTCTACTACTGCTTCTAATTCTAATTTCAAGAATTATATTCTGGTGACACTGGCATACTGGGGCTTCACTTTGACAGATGGGGCTTTGAGAATGTTAGTGTTACTCTATTTTAATAAAATTGGTTATACACCTATCCAAATTGCCTCTCTGTTCCTGTTTTACGAAGTATTTGGAGTTGTTACAAACTTCCTCGGCGGTTGGATTGGTTCTCAGTTTGGTTTAAAGGTGACTCTTTACACTGGTATTGGGTTACAGGTGTTTTCTTTGGTAATGCTGTCTTTTCTCAATCCAGGGTGGGCGCAGTGGCTTTCAGTCCTCTATGTGATGGTTGCACAGGCTTTTTCGGGAATTGCTAAGGACTTAACCAAGATGAGTTCTAAAAGTGCTATTCGCTTGGTTGTGCCTCAAGATGCTCAATCGTCTTTGTTTAAATGGGTGGCGGTGCTGACAGGTTCTAAGAATGCTTTGAAAGGTGTTGGCTTTTTTATTGGTAGCGCCCTTCTCAGTTCTGTGGGTTTTATTAATTCCCTGTGGATTATGGCTGGGGGACTGGCTTTAATTATGTTTTCTGGGTTAATGCTGCCCAAGGGCATGGGTAAAATCAAGAAAAAGGTCAAATTTAGCCAACTTTTCTCTAAAAGCGCAGAAATCAATATTCTCTCGGCGGCGCGATTCTTTTTATTTGGATCTAGAGATGTATGGTTTGTTGTAGCTTTACCAGTATTTTTACGTGGGACTTTGGGCTGGTCTTTTTATCAGGTGGGGGGATTTTTAGCTTGTTGGGTGATTGGTTATGGGATTATTCAATTTTTAGCACCAACACTCATGCAGCGGTTTGGTTCTGGCCGTCCACCTCAATCTCAAACTATTCGATTCTGGACATTTACATTAACGGCTGTTCCTGGTGCGATCGCTCTGGCATTACAATTAGGTTTACCCGCTAATATCGTAATTATTGCTGGACTTCTCGTTTTTGGTGTCGTATTTGCTTTCAATTCCGCTGTCCATTCCTATCTGGTTTTAGCATTTACTGATGATGATAAGGTGGCTTTAAATGTGGGTTTTTACTATATGGCAAACTCCGGTGGTCGTCTTGTGGGTACAGTTTTATCCGGTTTGGTTTATCAAATATTTGGCTTAGTTGGTTGTCTGTGGACATCAATGTTTTTCGTATTCGCAGCAGGTTTAGTTTCTCTGAAGTTACCTAATCCTCAACCTAGTAAATCTATAGCTTGGAAAACTGGAGACGGAGAATAATATTTCCCAGTCTAAAGATATGCTATGTAAAGAGGTATATCCTACTCTAGTTGGATGACTCCAAAATTTATTTGATTTTAAATATGGTAGTAGGCAATTGGTGACAGTTTTTGCCTCTTGCCTAAATACTAATTTGTAATAAATACAGATTTTATAATGACAACAAGATCCCCGACTTCTTAGAGAAGTCGGGGATCTGAAACTAACATTTATAAAGGTTAATTAAGTGGAATATGTAACTAAACAACCGACTATAAAACGCCTTTCTTTTCTGGATCGCTTTTTGACATTGTGGATATTTCTGGCAATGGCAACTGGAGTGGGTTTAGGCTATTTTTTCCCCACAATAGAAGTTTTTATCAATCATTTCCAAATAGGAACAACCAACATTCCCATTGCTATTGGTTTAATTTTGATGATGTACCCACCCTTAGCAAAGGTAAAATATGAAGAATTAGGAGATGTATTTCGTAATAAAAAAATTCTCGGACTATCATTATCGCTAACTTGGATAATTGCCCCAATTGTAATGTTTACACTTGCTATGCTTTTTTTACGCGATAAACCTGAATATATGACTGGGTTAATCATGGTGGGAATAGCCCCTTGTATTGCTATGGTAATTGTCTGGAGTGACTTAGCTAAAGGAGATACTGAATATACAGCCGGACTGGTTGCTTTTAATAGTATTTTTCAAATTCTCTTTTACAGCGTTTATGCTTGGTTTTTCCTGACTATTTTGCCACCTTTATTTGGCTTACAAGCAACTATTGTAAATATCGGTATTGGGGAAATTGCCAACAGCGTTTTTATCTATTTAGGTATTCCTTTTCTGGCTGGATTTATGACTCGCGTTATTTTAATGAAAGCTAAAGGTAAGCAGTGGTATCATCAAGAATTTATTCCAAAAATCAGCCCCATAACTTTAATTGCTCTCTTATTTACCATCATGGTAATGTTTAGTTTAAAGGGTAATTTAATTGTGCAGATTCCTCTAGATGTTGTCCGCATTGCCATTCCCCTAATTATCTATTTCCTATTCATGTTTTTGAGTAGTTTTTACCTAGCATGGAAAATTAAAGCCGACTATGCAAAAGCTGCTAGTGTGGCATTTACTGCTGCTGGTAATAATTTTGAATTAGCAATAGCTGTAGCTATTTCTGTATTCGGAATTAAATCTGGTGTGGCTTTTGCTGCTGTCATTGGACCATTGGTAGAAGTGCCAGTCTTAATTAGTTTAGTCAATGTATCTTTCTGGATTAAGAAACATTTTTTTAGGTTATCTCCACCAGTAGGATTATAATTAAATACGTTTAATCTATTGATTTATTTGAATTTAATGAAAGTTACTGATTTAATTACTTGGTTTGAAGAATGGGCAAATCCCGCTTGGTGCGAAAGCTGGGATAATTGCGGTTGGCAAGTTGAACCCGGTGTTTTGTCTACAGAAGCACGGGTTTTGGTGTGTTTAACTCCGACTTTAGCCGTTATGCAGGAAGCGATCGCTCTCCATGCTAACCTTATATTTGCCCATCACCCCCTCATTTTTTACCCTCCCAAATCTTTCCGCACTGGAGACGCTTTAACAGAAATGGTGCGGTTGGCTTTTACCCATAATATTGGAATTTATACCGCACATACTAATTTTGACCAAGTGGCAGATGGAACTGCTGACGTTTTAGCGCAACTTCTGGAACTTCAAGAAGTATCACCCATTGTTCCTACCCAAGCAGGTTTAGGTTATGGGCGTGTAGGAATACTAAAACCTACTTTGACATTACAAGAGGTAATTAATAATATTCAAACTCAATTAAATCCGCCCCATTTAATTTTCTCCCCAATGGCTGATTTACAACAGCAAATTTCACGGGTAGCTGTTTTAGGTGGTTCAGGTGCAGGTTATATTTCAGCAGTAGTCAAAACTAATGCCCAAGTTTACTTAACGTCTGACTGTAAATTTCATCAATTCCAAGAAAGCCGTGATCGTGGTATTATATTAATTGATGCTGGACATTATGCCACAGAACGCCCCGCGTGCGATCGCCTAGTTCAGAAATTTCAAGCTCTTAACTTAGATTGGGTGCAATTGAGTCAGAAAGATGAAGATTTTCGCCAGTTTCTAACCTAGTAGTCTGTCAACCCGAAAATGACGGGTGAAGGAAAGCAGGGGGAGAACAGAGGCAGGGGAGGGAAGAACAGAAGTTTTTTCCGATCATTACCCGTCAAAATAAATTTGACGAACTACCAGTACCATGCTGACCTTTACACTGTATGTAAAATTGCTAATTTCATGGATACAATCACTTATACCATCTTAAACCCGATGTAGAGATGTGCCACTAAAATACCTCCACATATAAATTTACATTTTGCTTCCGTAACGCCTGGCTAATCTTATTCAAAAATTTATACAAAAAAAATTATTTACCTTTAAGAAACTAGAAATAATGTTATCATTTATATGGAATACACATTTTAACCTTGGGGAGAATCTTCTATAGACTATCCAATCGGTTATCTGTACTTAGCTAGATAGTCTCATTAAAGGGCTGAAAGCTATGTTGCACCCAGACATAATATTTCTATTGACAAAGCGTGCTAATAAGGATAACTAGCCTTGCCCCTAGAAACGCCAAATCAGAGAAAAATGTCTGTAGATGTTAACAGTTGCCATAGCCGTTCAACTAATGCGGTAAACTAAAGCTTAAGACCCAAAATTTCACCTAACACTAATGACTAAAAATAAGTGGTAAAATTGAGTCACTAAACTTACTGGGTTCTGACTACGAAATTCACCTCTTAGAGGCGGATATTCCAGGGGTGGAACCCGAATTTGACAGGTTTAACTACGTTGTATAAAAAGGCAGAAGCACTACATGCTACACCGCAAAATTTATCAACTGTGTTGCGACGGGCGGGAGGTATGTGTTTTTTTGCGGGATCAGCAACGCTGGATAGAGCGGGCCCGCATCATTGATATCGAGGGCGATTTAGTGACTTTACGCTATGAGACAGACGAAGAAGATGAAGTTTGTTCTTGGGAGGAGATGGTTCGTCTTGAAAGCATCGGATCTGTTACTCAAAAATTAGCTTCAGTGCAACGCGGTAACATAGATCCGCTGACAACTGAAGAATGTCCAGAAGCAGAGCGTATACCTAACCCTTATACTGACCTAAATCCAGATTAAAAGAGCCGTCAGCGTGTTGTTAACAAGAGGATTTAAACCTCACCTCAGCAACATTCCACCTGTAGAGGTGACGGAATTAAACCCAAAATTAACTCAATGCTGATTGCTAATAGCTGATTAAACGCTCCTAAACTAAATTCACGTCAAGCGTTCAAAAGCAGGACAGTATCCGTCAAGGGTAACTTTGAAATTATATAAGGGGGCAGCGGGATTCCAACACCGTTGCCCCCTTTGGTGTCGGCAGCTACCACAGCACGCAACATCACCAGAATTAGGGCGAAGATGATTGGGGTTTAC
>NZ_VILC01000170.1:0-3285 GCF_009712065.1 Aphanizomenon sp. UHCC 0183
CGCAATTTCATTCATTCATATGATGGTAAGTTAGTGAGCGTGCGTAAGTCCTAAAAACTTATAAGAAGATTGGCTTTTAACGAACAACCAACCCACCTCCCCAAAATGTGTCAAAATAAAGAATTGTCATAAAAAATATTGTTAAGGTAATTTAGTGACTTCAACTGCTCAAGCTAGTGCGAGTGCGCGTCGTGCGGTCTTCCCATTTACAGCCATCGTCGGTCAAGAAGAAATGAAACTGGCACTGCTGTTAAATGTCATTGACCCCAAAATTGGTGGTGTAATGATTATGGGCGATCGCGGCACCGGAAAATCTACAACTATCCGCGCCTTGGCGGACCTTTTACCAGAAATCCCTGTTGTCGCTAATGACCCCTTCAACAGTGACCCCAGCGACACGGACTTGATGAGTGATGAAGTCCGTCAACAGGTAGCACAAGGGTTAGAAATTCCCATCACTCACAAAAAGGTACAAATGGTAGATTTACCATTGGGTGCTACGGAAGACCGGGTTTGTGGGACAATTGACATTGAAAAAGCCTTATCTGAGGGTGTCAAAGCTTTTGAACCGGGACTCTTAGCCAAAGCCAACCGGGGTATTCTCTACGTTGATGAGGTCAACTTGTTAGATGACCACTTGGTAGATGTACTCCTCGATTCCGCTGCTAGTGGCTGGAATACCGTGGAACGGGAAGGAATTTCTATCCGTCACCCCGCGAAGTTTGTTCTCGTTGGTTCAGGAAATCCAGAAGAAGGGGAATTACGTCCTCAACTTCTCGACCGTTTTGGAATGCACGCGGAAATCCGCACTGTGAAAGAACCAGCTTTGCGGGTGCAAATTGTGGAGGAACGGGGTGAATTTGACCAAAATCCGCCTGTGTATTTAGAAAAACACCAAGCACCACAAGTAGCATTACAAGAGAAAATTGTCAATGCCCAAAACTTATTACCACAAGTTAATTTAGACTATGACTTCCGGGTGAAAATTTCCGAAGTTTGTTCAGAATTAGATGTGGACGGGTTGCGGGGTGACATCGTGACAAACCGCGCTGCGAAAGCCTTGACAGCTTTTGAAGGCCGGACAGAAGTTACAATTGACGATATCCGTCGGGTAATTACTTTATGTCTGCGTCACCGTTTGCGGAAAGATCCTTTAGAATCTATTGATACTGGCTATAAAGTGGAAAAGGTCTTTTGTCGGGTTTTTGGTGTGGAACTTCCAGAAGATTCAACCCAGAAAAATGGTGCAGGGGTAAAAGCTGGCGCTCGTTAGTGATAATGTAGAGACGTTCCATGGAACGTCTCTACAACGGTTAACTGACAACTGACAAATTATGAGAACTTGGAATTTTTGGTTAAACAGCTTGATTTTATTTATTCAGGATCATCCACCCCGATTTGTGGAATTATTAATGTTGACATTAGCGATCGCTATGCTGACAGTCTCCACTATTGTCCCAGATAAACCCTACATCATACTAGGTTTAAGTTTTGTCATTGGCGCATCAACTTCTATATTAGTCCGGGAAGCAATATTTTCCAGCGGACACAACCAGACATTTTTAACTCAACAACGCCTTACCCAATTTACCGCACTACTGTTATTAGGAATTAGTATTTACGGGTTTGCAAATTTAATTCACACGCTATAAATTTGCAGGATCAACTCCTAAACTCTTTAACATTTCTGTTAATTTATTAGCCTTTTCCTCACTTTGTATAATCCGTTCTTCCGGTGTTAAAAATCTTTTTCCCTGTTCATCAAACCAATATAACCATTCCCTAGTTATTCCTTGATAAGTTCCATTTTCCTTACCAATTCCTAAACCTATTTCTGGTAGCCAAACAGGATTTCTTGGTTGTAAGATATATTCTCCATTGGTTAATTTATAAACCTCTAATTTTTCTTTGATTGTTCTGAGGGGACAATATATTACATAATATAAAATTCCCAAATCTTGAGCATATATGTCTCCTTTAGTTATATGTTCTTCTCGATAGGTTTTAGATACTATTTCTAACGCTAAAATTGGGGATTTTTTCTCTTCCCATAAGACATAACTTGGACGGAGATCTTCATTAATACCTTTAACTCTAGGAACACCAATACTTAAAAACCCTTCTGGGACAATAGCAGGTTTCTTCGGATCATAATATATTCCCATACCTGCGCCAAAAAACCAATCCTGTCTTTGTGACCAAATTAAGGCTAAAATACTTTCTAATAATCCCGGAACAAGATGCTGTAATTGATTATCAAGTGGTGTGTCTTTAGAATCAGGTAATTCCCAAGATGAAGGTAAATAACGTAAAGAGTCGTAATCTAGCATGATTGATACCAGCAATTTTACTTAAATTAAACTTTCAGGATCAACACCTAATTTTATTAACATCTCTGCTAATTTCTGAGCTTTTTCTTCAGATTCTAACCGTTTTCTTTCAGATTGTAAACGTTGTTCTTCACTTTGTAGAATCCGTTCTTCCGGTGTTAAAAATCTTTTTCCCTGTTCATCAAACCAATATAACCATTGTCTAGTGATTCCTTGATAAGTTCCCTTTTCCCAACCAATTCCTAACCCTATTTCTGATAACCAAACGGGATTTCCTGGAATTAAAACATATTCACCATTGACTAATTGATAAACTTCCAAAGATGCTTGTTCACTTACTAAGGGATTATAAACTATATAATATAAGATACCCAACTCTTTAGCATAGATACTTTTTTTAGTGCTATATTCGTTTCTATAGGTTTTAGAAACTACTTCTAATACTAAAGTTGGTAATTTTTTCTCTTCCCATAATACATAACTTCGACGTAATTTTTCATTAATAATTCTGGGAACACCAATACTTAAAAATCCATCTGGGACAATTGCAGGTTTATTGGTATCATAATATACTCCCATATCTACACCAAAAAACCAATCTTGTCTTTGTGACCAGATTAAGGCTAAGATGGCTTTTAATAAACCGGGAATTAAATTTTGTAGTTCGTTATCCACTGGTGTGTCGTCAGAGTCGGGTAATTCTTCCGATGAAGGTAAACAATTTGATTGGCTGTATTTTAGCATGATTTATATTACCAATTCTTTTTTCATTGTAATCCAGATCCCCGACTTCTAACAAGAATCTATCATTTATTTACAAGATGAAAACAGAAGTCGGGGATATTTTTATCCTTGAATTATGGCTTTTTCTTCTTCAGTTAAACCATACAACCGATAAACAATTTCATCAATTAACCAATCACATTGTTTAAGTTGTTTTTTGATTGGTAGTAAG